>CAZMXI010000043.1:0-29495 GCA_964570205.1 uncultured Tepidisphaeraceae bacterium | reverse complement strand
CGTGGGCTGGGGGGTCTCATCGACGCTCAGCTCGATCTCGTATGCCTGCCCGCGTTTGGTCATCACGGCGTTGATGTGCCGTGCCAGTCCGGCGGTGTAGTTGACGGCCTTGCCATACTTCACGGCGGCGCGCTGGCATGCCTGCTGATCGAGCTGTATCATCGTGCCGGTGGGCAGCTTCACGCTCTTGCCGATGTATTCGCGAATCCAGTCGACATCCTTCAGGCCTGCAAACCGCTCCTCGACCTGCCGGGCGTCGTAGTTGTCGGCCGATGTGTCCACCTCGGCCGAGGGGTCGATCGTGAAGAAGACGAAGCCGGCCTCGGCGGTGCGATCCACATCCTCTGCGGTTTTGAGATGGTCGGCATCAGCGCCGTGGGGGCCTTCCCAGCCGGCCTGTGCAGCCCCTGAGAGGGCGTCGCCCATGACCTGCCGCGGGGTGCGCTGCGTCCGGGCCATTTCGCGGATGGACTGCTGGGCGAAGATCGGCCGGATGCGGCCGCCGGATTGCTTCATGGCCAGCACGTGGCCGGGGGTGGCCAGGCCGATTCTATCGCCAAAGCTGAAACTGGATTCCAGGCCCAATATGGTGGGTTGCGCGCTCATGCCAATCCTCAGGTTGTTCAGATTCCCCGGGCCAGGAAGCCGCCATCGACGATGATCGTCTCGCCGGTGGTGAAGCTGGCCGACGGCGAGACCAGGTAGATCGCCGCACCGACCAGTTCATCAGCGTTGCCGAAGCGGCCGAACGGCGTGTGTTTCTTGATCCAGTCGCCGCGCGGGGTGCCTTCGATCAGCGGGCGGTTCAGGTCCGTCGGGAAGAAGCCGGGCGCGATCGCGTTGACGCGGATGCCGTATTGTGCCCAGTCGTTGGCGAGGCTCTTGGTCAGCGACACCACGCCGCCCTTGGAACTGCTGTAGGCGCAGACGCCTTCGAGGGCGACGAAGCTGGACGCCGATGCCACATTGAGAATCGCGCCACGGATGCCTTGGGCATCGGGCTGCTGGTCTTTCATGATGCGGCCGGCCTGCTGGGCCGCGATGAAGCTGCCTATGAGGTTGATGCGGATGATACGCTCGAATTCGACGATCGGCATCTCCATGGAGGGGATGCGCTTGATGACACCCGCCGCGTTCACCATCACGTCAATACGGCCGAATTTCCTGACCGTAAACTCGACAGCCGACTGGATGGACTGCTCGCTGGAGACATCCATCTGGACAGCCTCGTTGCCGCCGCCAAGCTCCTGCTTGATCTTCGCCACCTTGTCGGCGCTGGTTGAGCCCGCCACGACCTTGGCGCCCGCCAGGGCATACCCCAGCGCGATGGCCCGGCCGATGCCGCTGGTGCCGCCGGCGATCAGGCAGACCTTGCCTGCAATATCCAAACCCGGATAAGCCATTGTAAACTCCAAACATGCGTTTCGGACGATGCTCAGGCCACCCGCTGCCTGGTTTCGCCCAATTCCTGCGACTTTTCTTTCTCGGCCGGCTCGACGGCGACCCGACGGACGCGCTGGCCGATGTGGCAGAAGATCTCATAGGGGATCGTCTGCGCGATCTTTGCCAGGGCATATGCACTCGCCGGCGAAAGCGGATCGCAATCCAGCACCGTCACTTCGTCGCCGACTGAAGCCTCGGGCACGGCCGAGAGGTCGATCGTGGCGTAGTCCATGCTGATGCGTCCGATGACCGGGCACTTTTTGCCATTGAGAAGCATGATGGCCCGATTGGAGCAGGAACGCAAGTAGCCGTCGGCGTAGCCGACCGGGACCAGCCCGACGCGGGTCTCGAGATCAGCTTTCCAAGTCTGGTTGTAACCCACGGTATCCCCCGGGTTGAGGTTTCGCAGGGTCAGCAGCGGGGCAGTCCATTTGAGCACCGGCCGCAGGGCGCGGTCGAGGTTGGGGCGGCAGGTGGGGTCGATTCCATAGATGCTGATGCCCGGGCGGACCATGTCGAGTCTGGCGCCGGGCGTGTAGAAGATGGCCCCGGAATTGGCCGCGTGACGCACCAGCGCGGGATGGCGGGCAACGTGATGAGCGGTGGCCGACTGGAAGCGGCGAAGCTGCTCGGTGGTGAAGGGATTGTCGGGCTCCTCCGAGCTTACAAAATGCGTGCAGATGGCGACGAGATTGAGGTTTGACTGCGATTCGATGGCCGAAACCACCGCATCGACAAGCGACAAGGGGCACCCCTCGCGTGCGATGCCGGTGTCGATCATGACCTGTACGGGCACCCGCTGATTGCAGCGTGAGGCGATGCGGTTGAGGTCGGCGGCGCCCTGGCTGGTGTTGACGGTCAGCACATAGCCGGCGCGGGCGGCGCATTCGAGGCGATCTCGCTCGCGGCCCAGGTAGACGTTCTCGACGGGGCGAAGGACCAGGAGCGGGACGCGCGTGCGAGACGCCCACATATCCGCCCCGAGCGAGTCCTGTTTGAGGGCAACGATATCGGGCGGCTCTTCGAGGATAGGGCGGAGCTGTTCGGCCTCGTCGAGGGTCGCAACCGCGAGGGCATCGACAACGGGGCCTTCCAGGTCATAGGCGGAGAAGTTCAACAGGGTGTCAGCGACGAGCGCAGCGCCGTGGCCGTAGGCGTCAGCCTTGACCATGGCGCAGATCCTCACCCCTTCCCCCAGCGTTCGGCGCAGAAGCCGGATGTTGTGAAGCAGCGCCGTCCGTGAGATCAACAGGCGCGGCTGACCTAAGCTTGAAACCGCATCCATGCAGTACTCGATTCCGGCCGGATCCGTCCAGCCTCAAGGCAGTATATCGGCATTCCGTGGCGGAATGAAGCATCCTTCATGCTTCATTTCTGCACCGCGGTGAGGCGGTATATCCGGCCCGTGCCGCCTTGGACTTCTTCCTTGCCGGTCTTGCCGACCTCAAGGCGACCGAAGTCCAGGATGTACAATGCGCCGTCCGGGCCGAACTTGACGTCGATGGGACGTTCCAGGCCGAGCGGATTGTCGTGGCGGCTGGCGGGGCCTTCGTGGGTGTTGCGGATGAACTCGCGGACCTGGTGGTCATCGACGTTGACCTGGACGATGCGGTATCCGACGGGGGCGGGGAGCTTGATGCCGCCGGCATCATGGGGTGCCCGGTCGCCGAAGAGGGCGACGATGGCGACGTTGCCCATTTGGCGCAGGCGCGCGAATGGGCCGGAGTCAGGGGCGAAATCAAACTTGGCCGCGCCGGAAAGGGGCGCAAATTCGGCCATGAGAAGGTTGGCGTTCGGGTTAGGAGGCGTCAGGCCGCTCGTGTCGTGCTCGATGAGGAACGACAGGTCTCGATAGCCGCTCTTGACGAGCAACTCGGGGCGTGGCTGAAAGCGGGGCAGGCGAATGGGCAGAAGATTGGCGCTGAAATCGGGCCAGCCATACCACTGGCCGGGCACCCACCGCAGTAAGACATCGGGGTCATCCTTGACAGGTCTAGTGCCGCGCATCTTCATGCCCTGGTTGGTCATGTAGAGGACGCCGGGCTGGCTGAAGCCCAAACCGACCGGATGCCGAAGGCCGTGGGCCTCAACGCGGAGATCGCCGCCCATGGGATCGACGGAATAGATGGCGCCGTTGGGCTTGCCGTTGCTGGCGGGGGGGATGTGGGTCTCGATGCTCTTGCCGAAGGGCTGGAAGGGGGCGGTGACGGCGATGTCGGCGCCGCCGAAGAGGCCGCCGCCAAAGGGATTATCAGTGTCGAAGCGCCGGCCGAGCAGATAGAGATGGGTCAGGGGCTGGTCGCAGAAGTCGCGGTGTTCCTTGAGCCATGCCTTGTTGTCAATGCCGACGACGCCGCTGTTGGTGGCGGTGCCGACGCCGAAGTAAAGGCGGCCGTCGGGGGCGATGGCGATATCGGTGACGGAGTGGTCGCCCTTGGCGGGCAGGTCGGCGATGATGGTGCGGTGCGTGCCGTCGTAGCCGAAGGCGGTGATGACGCCGCGGTCGCGTTCATCACAGTGGCTGACGTAGATGCGACCATGGGCGATGACCATGCCGCCGATCGGACCGAAAATCTGAAAGCGGTCCTTGCCGATGATGGGCAGCTCGGGCAGTGCGGCGCGGCGGGGGTAGATTTCAAAATAGGAGCCATCGTTCTTGTAGCCGTAAATGCGCGGGTCGTGATCGGCGATGCCGCCTTCGGCGATCAGGAGGGAGCCTTCATTGTCGAAGGCCATGGCGGTGGGGGCGGTGAGGCCGGTGATAAACGGGCGCAGTTCAGTTCCGGCGGGGTACTCGACGAGTTTGCGATCGATGGTGGGCTGGTCCTGCTTGATCAGCGTTGGGCCGGTGGCGCAGCCCGCAAGTGCGAAGAACGCGGATACGACAACGATGCCCGACAGCCATCGTGCGATGAAGGGCGCGGATTGGAGCGATGCGTTCATTCAAGAACTCCGAGTGTAGTCCGAACCGTCCGGGCGGACGCGGTGAGGCCTCGGCGACGGCGGCACGGCGGGATTGAGCTTAATTGATCTGATGGGCGGCAACAAGCGTGACGATTCTGGCGAGTGAGCGCCTGCGGATCGAACGAGAACCCCCGCGGCGAGACACGCGGGGGTCCCCTGCTGAGAAGGGAGTGCGGATCAGACAGGTGCTTATGGCTGCCGCGCCGGCGGCGAAGGTCATGAGTGTAAAGCCTGTGTAACAAGCCATTCCGGGTGGAACCGGCCAATCCAACCATCGTCTACAATGTCAGCACCCCAATGTGGAGGTTATGCCATGAAGCGATTGAACGGGCTGATCGGGCTGTTGTCGGTTGTCCTGGTTCCTGCGCTGGTCCGGGGGCAGGGATTCATCGTGCCGCCGGAGCGGGTGCCGTTCACCGGGGCATACGCCATCCAGGCGATCACGGGCGATGTGACGATCAAGGATCAGGTTGCCGAAGTGCAGCTTTCGCAGACGTTCCGCAACACCAGCTCGGTCGCGATGGAAGTGCAGTATGTCTTTCCCGTGCCGCCCGACGCGGTGATCAACAAGTTCACGCTGATGGTCGACGGCCGTGAGCTGCCGGCCAGGCTGTACAGCAGGGAGGAGGCGAGGCGCATCTACGAGGGCATCGTGCGCACGAAGCGCGACCCGGCGCTGCTGGAATACATCGGTTACGGCATGCTTCAGACGAACGTCTTCCCGCTGCCCGCGCACGGCGAGCGCAAGGTCACCATGCGCTATTCGCAGGTTTGCCGGCGCGACCGGGAGGTCACCGAGTTTCTTCTTCCGCTGGGCAGCGGCAAGCTCTCCAGCAAGCCGGTGCAGGAACTGAGGGTGACAGCGCGGATCGAGAGCGCGGGGCGCATCAAGTCCGTTTACAGCCCGACCTACGCCGCATCGGTCGAGCGGCCGACGGATCACAGCGCCATCGTGCGATTCGAGGAGCGGCAGACGCCGTTGGCCGACGACCTGCGCGTGATGTGGAGCCTGTCGGAGCAGCCGGTGGGCGCGACGGTCATAAGTTACAAGCCCGATGGCGAAGATGGGTATTTCCTGCTGCTGGCGAGCCCCGAGGTGAAGGCCGAGCACAAGGTGGTCTCGAAGACGGTGGTGTTCGCACTGGATCGCTCGGGGAGCATGTCGGGCCAGAAGATCGAGCAGGCGAAGAACGCGCTGAAGTTCGTCATGAACAACCTGCGGGAGGGGGATACGTTCAACATCATCGTCTACGATGACCGGGTGGAGAGCTTCAAGCCCGAGCTGCAGCGATTCAACGAGGAGGCCCGGCGCGAGGCGCAGCGGTTCATCGATGGCATCCATGACGGGGGATCGACGAATATCGACGGGGCGCTGAAGCGCGCCCTGGGCATGGCCGGCGATACCGGCCGGCCCACATACGTGATCTTCCTGACCGATGGGCTTCCAACGGAGGGCGAGAAGAACGAAATGGCGATCGCGGCCAACGCCAAGAATGCCAACCGCGCCGGGGCGAGGCTGTTCGCGTTCGGCGTGGGGTTTGACGTCAATGCGCGGCTGCTGGACCGGCTGGCGACGGACAACAGCGGCACCAGCGAGTACGTGCGGCCGAACCAGGACATCGAATCGGCCGTGGCCAAGTTCTATTCCAGGATGACAGCGCCGGTGCTGACGGACATCGAGGTGGAACTGGCCGGGGCGGATGTGAACCGGCTCTATCCGCGGGACCTGCCGGACCTGTTCGCCGGCGGGCAGATCGTGGCGGTGGGGCGGTATCGCAGCGGCGGCGACACGCGCATCCGGCTGACGGGCCGGGTGGGCGACCAGAAGAACGCGTTCGTGTTCCCGGCCGCCCTGGCGCGACACTCAAACGACGAGACCTACGCGTTCGTCGAGAAGCTGTGGGCGACGCGGCGGGTGGGCGAAATCCTCAACGACCTGGATCTGAAAGGCCGGAACCAGGAGCTGATTGACGAGCTGGTGCGGCTGAGCACGAAGCACGGGATCCTGACGCCATACACGGCGTTCCTGGCCGACGAAAGGACCGACCTGCACGCGTGGCGGCTCAATAGTGGCCGGGCGTCGCGGGCGGCATTTGACGATGAGGCCACTTCGATGGCCCAGAACACGACCGGCGCCAGCGGCGTCAATCTGCGTGGAGGCAAGCAGGACCTGCAAAGGCAGGGCGGCGGCTATGGCGGCGGCGGTGGTTACAGCAACGCGGGCGCGCAGCGCTACAAGGATGTCAGCGGCAAGGAACAGGTGGTGGATGCGGTGCAGGTGGTGGGCAACAAGGCGATGTATCGCCGCGAGAACCGCTGGGTCGACCCAGCCGTGACGCCGGAAGAGACCAGGAAGGCCGAGCAGGTCGAGCAGTTCAGCGACCGGTACTTCGAGTTGGCGCGCAGCAACGCGAAACTTCGACAGTACCTGGCGCTGCCCGATGGCTGTCTGATCAAGGTGGATGGAAAAGTATACCAGGTGAATGCCCGGTCGGAGCGGGGCGGGTGAAACCGCGATCCGCGAGCGGCGGCACCTGCGGCCGGCGTCGTTCTGCCCCCGGCTCGTTCATGAGATGACTCGCGCATGCCATCTTGAACCGCGACGGGATGTACGCGAAAGTATAGGCCATGCGCATCAAATCGCTCCGGACGTTGGGTCTCGTGGTCTGGGCAATGTCGCTGGTTTGGGCGGCCGCCGCTCGGGCAAACGCTGCCTCGCCACCGCGCCCGAATGTGATCATCATCCTTGCCGACGACATGGGATTCTCGGATGTCGGGTGCTATGGCGGAGAGGTTCGCACGCCGAGCATCGATCGGCTCGCCAGTGAAGGCGTGCGGTTTACCCAGTTCTACAACACGGCCCGGTGCTGCCCGACGCGGGCATCCCTGATGACCGGGCTTTACCCCCACCAGGCGGGCATCGGGGCGATGAACCAGGATCTGGGCAAGCCGGGCTATCGCGGTGAACTGAACGACCGCTGTGTGACCATCGCCGAGGTCCTCCGCGACAGCGGTTATCGCACGGGCATGGCCGGCAAATGGCACCTGACGCACCTGACGATCTCCCCGGGCGGACCGGCGGCCAAGCGGCTGATCAACTTCGAGGCCGATGGCGAGATCTCGCCCTCCAAACGCAACTGGCCCTGCAACCGCGGATTTGAGGACCACTGGGGGACGATCCCGGGCGTCGACAGCTTCTACGATCCTTATGGCCTCGTGCACAACGAGCAGACGATCCGCCCGGAGGGCAAGGACTTCTACTACACCGACTTCATCACCGACCACTCGGTCGAAATGGTGGACCGCTTCGCGAACTCCGGCCGGCCGTTCTTCCTGTACGTCGCGTACACCGCGCCGCACTGGCCGCTGCATGCGCGTGAAGAGGACATCGCACGGTACCAGGAGATTTATGCGGCCGGCTGGGACAGGATTCGCCAAGCCCGCTTCGATCGTCTGGTGGAGATCGGCCTGATGGAGCGAGGGCGGGGCATGTCACCGCGTGCCAATTATCCTCGCCTGGGCCAGGGCGCCAGCATTCTGTCATCCTGGGAAGATGCGCCCGAAAAGGCCTGGCAGGCTCGGCGCATGGCTGTCTATGCCGCGATGATCGAGTCGATGGACCGCGGCATCGGACGAATCCTGAACAAGTTGCAGGAACGAGGCATCGATCGGAATACCGTGGTCATCTTCCTCTCGGATAACGGAGGCTGCGCCGAGAATGTCCAACCGGACTGGTACGATATTCCCAGCAAGACGCGCGATGGCCGGTCGGTCCGGGTGGGCAACAACCCGAGGCTTATGCCCGGCCCCGAGGAGGTCTATCAGAGCTACGGGCCGGCCTGGGCAAACGCATCCAATACGCCGTTCCGGCGATTCAAGCACTGGACGGAGGAGGGCGGCATCTCGACGCCGTTCATCGTGCGCTGGCCCGATAGAGTCAGCCGGGGCGGACGGATCGAACGCGGGCAGGTGGGCCACGTCATTGACTTGATGCCGACCGTTCTCGAACTGTCCGGTGCGACCTACCCGCGACAACGGGATGGCCGGGATATCCCCGCGCCTGAAGGCAGGAGCCTGGCGGCGGTGCTCAGCGGCAATCCGGTGGAACGTGGCCCGCTGTTCTGGGAGCACGAAGGCAACCGGGCGGTGCGTCTGGGCGACTGGAAGCTGGTCGCCGGGCACGGCGAGAGGTGGCAACTCTACAATATCGCCGAAGATCGGATGGAGATGGTTGACATGTCGTCACAGCGGCCTGAGAAGCTCGCCGAGCTGAAGGCGCTCTACGAGGACTGGGTCCGTCGCTGTGGCGTCGAGCCTTGGCCGGTGCGAAGGTGACCTGCCACGACGGCTCATGGGAAGGGCGGTGCGCGGGAGCGGGCAACTTCGACGGGTACGAGGTGTCAATTGATGTGGCACGCAAGTGCCTGAAACTGCAAGGCACGGACGATGCCTGGCGGGAATGTCCCTGAACGGCACGGTGATCGCGACCGGGGGTCCGGGGCGGCGGCCATGGTCGTGATCCGGTAGAATCCGGCGATGGCCTCCCGCGATGAGATCATCTTGGAGTACCTCGATCGCCTTCCCTATGCGCCCTATACGGTGCAGGAAGAAGCGATGTACGCCTGGGCGGCTTGCGAGCACGGGCTGCTGCTTTCCGCTCCCACCGGAACGGGCAAGACCCTGGTTGCAGAGGCCGCGGTCTACGAGGGACTGCGCACGGATGGAAACGTCTACTACTCGACGCCGCTGATCGCGCTGACCGACCAGAAGTTCCTCGATTTGCAGGAAACGGTCGCCCGCTGGGGCTTCGAGCGGGACCGGGTTGGCCTGGTCACCGGCCTGCGCACGGTAAACCCGGACGCTCAGATCAAGGTTGTCGTGGCAGAGGTGCTGCTCAACCGCCTGCTCCATCCGGAGATTTTCGACTTTGCCCGCGTTGGGGCGGTGGTGATTGACGAGTTTCACAACTTCAATGAACAGCAGCGCGGCATCGTCTGGGAACTGACGCTGTCGCTACTGCCCAGGCATATCCGAGTGATGCTCCTGTCGGCCACGGTGGGAGCCGCGGGGGAATTCGTCAACTGGATGGCGCGCAGTCTTGATCGACAGATGAGCCTGGTTGAGGGCAGGGACCGTAAGGTGCCTCTGCACTTTCACTGGGTGGGCGACGAACTGCTGCCCGATTACCTCGAGCGGATCGCCGGCGGCGACGAAACGACGCGCAGGACGCCGGCGCTGGTGTTCTGCTTTGACCGCGAGGTTTGCTGGAACACCGCGGAAGTGCTGAAGGGGCGAGATCTCTTTGCCGAGGGACAGCGCCGGGCGCTGCTGGACCGCCTGGAGAGCTTCGATTTCTCCATAGGCTCGGGCAACAAGTTGCGCACGTTTCTGACTCGGGGCGTCGGCCTTCACCATGCGGGTTTGCTGCCGCGTTATCGCAGGGTGGTTGAAACGCTCTTCCAGGAGAAGCTGCTGCCGGTATGCGTATGCACCGAGACCCTGGCCGCCGGCATCAACCTCCCCGCGCGATCCGTCCTGCTGACGACTCTGGTAAAGGGCCCACGCGATCGCAAAAAGCTGATCGACGCCAGCACCGCGCAGCAGATATTCGGCCGGGCCGGCCGGCCCCAGTATGACTCCGAAGGCCACGTCTTCGCCCTGGCGCACGAGGATGACGTGAAGCTGGCCCGTTGGCAGGAGAAGTACGATTCGATTCCGGAAGAGGCCAAGGACCCGAAGCTCATGGTGGCCAAGAAGGCGCTTCTGAAAAAGAAGCCCACCCGGCGGGCCGGTGTCACCTACTGGAACGCCGAGCAGTTCGCGAAGCTGCAGATGGCCCCGCCGGCACGCCTTGCCAGCAAGGGGAGCCTGACCTGGCGATGGCTCGCCTATCTATTGGATGCGAACCCTTCGGTAGAGCCGATCCGCCAGGTCATTCGCCGACGCCTGATGGAAGAACCCAGAGTCCAGGGAGAACTGAAACGGCTCAACAGGATGCTCGTCACCCTGCACAGGATGAATATCGTGGCCCTGGATCCCAAGCCGCCGCTGGCGTGGCTGCACGCCGCCGAGCCGGTAGGCGCAACTCGGCGCGACGGGGTGGAGGTCGATGAGACACCCGGGCCTCCGGATGATTCCGAGGACTCAGATCAGTCGCCGCCGAAGGAGACTGGGAATCTGCAGGAGCTGATGAGCCGCCTGAAACTCGGTGGCTCCGCCGCTTCGTTTGCGGCCGCGAGGCAATCGGGAGGCGCCGACAGGGCAGCGCTGGAGCCGTCCGAGGCGTACGAGCCGGCTGCCGCGACGCCCACGCCGTTGCTCAGACAGTTGATGGTCTTCCGGGCGGTGCATCCGTTGTATGGGGTCTTCTTGTTGGACTACCTCGGCAAGGCCGAGCAGCCGGAGTTGATCCAGATTCTGGAAAGCCTTCTGGAAATGCCAGGCGCGGTCGCCAGGTGCCTGCGCGTGCCCTGGCCGGACGAACTGCCTCCTGGGCGACTGGCTGTCGAGGTAATCGATCCGGCCATCCTCACCCGCGGATTGGCCACGCAGGAGGATCTGTACCCCCAGGCCGATCAGAGCGACCTGCCGCCGGAATTGCGCAAGTACCCCGTTCCTCTGGCACAGAAGATGCGGATACTCTTCGAGAACAGCGTCGATCATGCCGGCGGGTTGTTCATCACACCGGTGTGGGCGGTGGGCGATTTGCTCAGCCAAGGCGGTGACTTTGACCGATACGTCCGCACGCGCGACCTGGTCAAACAGGAAGGCATCGTATTCAAGCATCTGCTGAGGATGGTCCTGCTCTGTGATGAGGTTGCCCAATTGACCCCGCGCGACATCAGCGCGGAAGACTGGCAAGATCGCCTGAAGAGCCTCTCGCAGTCACTCACGACCGCGTGCCGGGCCGTTGATCCGCAGTGCACTGACGAAACACTTGAGGAACTTGCCGCCGGCGACTGATCCAAGCCCCGATTTGTCAAGAGTTTGAAGAACGTTCCCGACAGGGGTCGAACCTGTAACCTTCGGCTCCGGAGGCCGACGCTCTATCCAATTGAGCTACGGGAACACGTCTTTTCGATGACGCCGCCATTGTATCCACATGCTGTGCACGCTGTCCATAGCCGGATCACGCAAAACGGCTCCCCAAAGGAGCTTCTGACGTACCTGCAAACCGGATCGAAGATGATACAATGACTCTTCTGGTCCCGGGACGCGATGCGCGTCCTGGCTGAACGAATGAGGACATAAACGATGCCGTTTTCGCCGATACCGGAGATTCTCGAAGAACTGAGGGCGGGTAGACCCATCATTTTGGTCGACGATGAAGACCGGGAGAACGAGGGTGATCTGGTCTATGCTGCCGAGAAGGTGACGCCCGATGCGATCAACCTGATGGTAACTCATGGTCGGGGGCTGGTTTGCCTGGCCTTGCCGGCCGAGCAGTGCAACAAGCTCAAGCTTCAGCCGCAGACGGAGTTCAACACGGCGACGTTGGGAACGGCCTTCACGGTTACGATTGACGCCCACCCTAGATTCGGCGTGACGACGGGGGTATCCGCTCGCGATCGTGCCAAGACGATCCAGGTGGCCATTGGAGACGATGTGCAGCCGGGCGACCTGCTCCGCCCGGGGCATATCAATCCGCTGCGGGCGCGTGACGGCGGGGTCTTGGTCCGCGCGGGACAGACCGAAGGCTCAGTTGACCTGGCGCGGCTCGCTGGGCTGAAGCCGGCCGCCGTGATCTGCGAGATCATGCGCGAAGACGGCGAAATGGCGAGGCGACCGGAACTTGAGGCTTTCTGCTCGCGGTTTGACGTGAAGATGTGCACGGTTGCTGAACTGATCAGCTATCGACTGAAGCGTGAGCAGTTCGTAGTGCGGATCGAGTCGATCACGCTGCCCACCAAGTGGGGCTTGTTCCGGTTGCATGCCTATCAATCGGTGCTCGATCCCCAGCCCCACCTGGCGCTGGTGAAAGGGGGAATTGGAGAGCGTGACGAAAGTGGGCGTGTCGCAACGGTTGAAGAGCCGGTGCTGGTTCGAGTGCACAGCGAGTGCCTGACCGGGGACATCTTCGGATCTGGCAAGTGTGATTGTGGGACACAACTCGATTGGGCGATGCAGATGATCGAGGCGGCGGGGCGGGGCGTGCTGGTATACTTGCGGCAGGAAGGGCGCGGGATCGGGCTTGCGAACAAACTGCACGCCTACGCGCTTCAGGACATGGGCGCGGACACGGTGGAGGCCAACGTGATGCTGGGTTTCCCGCCCGACAAGCGGGATTATGGCATAGGCAGCCAGATTCTACGGGATTTGGGGCTCCGCCAGATTCGGGTCATGACCAACAACCCGAAGAAGATCTATGGATTGGAAGGGTTTGGATTGACTGTGGTCGAGGAGGTGCCGATCCAAGTGCCTGCCGGAGACCACAACAGGCGGTATCTGGAGACCAAGAAGATCAAGATGGGACACAAGCTGTAGTGGTGCCCGTAGATGGGGTGGCATCGGCCGGAAAGCACTGGAGGATGGCGCTGTGAACGTCATCCTCCAGTGCTTCTGGAACCTGGGAGTAGATCAGAGGGTCCAGCCGTTGCGATAGGGCGGATTCACAAGTCGATTGGCTTCCTCGCTGTTCGTGACACGCATGTTCGGACCATCCCAATACAGCTTCTGGTCGGTGCGGATGGCGATGTTGCCCAGTAGAACGACTTCAGCAAGGTGGGCGGCATGGTCCACAAAGTTTGCGCCGGCCGGTTTGCCCCCCTTACAGGCGTTGAACCATTCCTGGTAATGGCCGGGTGAGCGATCGAGCTTCTTAGGCGGCCGGCCGTACTCCTTCTGGCGGGTTTCGGGAATGAGGCGGTTGCCGAGGATCTTGCCCTTGTCGCCCACGTACATGATCCCATCGTCCACCCCGAATCGTCGTCCGGGCTCGAGTTCATCGGGGCGTTCGGGCTTCATGCCGCCGTCATACCAGATAATCTCAATCGGCCCGTGGTTCTGGTCCGCCGGGAACTTATACCGGACGATGGATGCCAGCGGCGCGGTTTCCTTGCTGATCGCGTCGGAAAGCTGCCAGTTCGTGCTCGATGCCTCGACGACAGTGGGGTGGCCGAGTTTGAGCATCTTGAAGGTGGTGGAGAGCTGGTGGCAGCCGATGTCGCCGAGGACGCCGGTGCCAAAATCCCACCAGCCGCGCCAGGCGAAGGGAAGGTAGATCGGATGAAACGGCCGCATGGGCGATGGCCCGATCCAGAGGTCCCAGTTGAGGCCCTGCGGGACGGGGGGCGTGTCGGCGGGACGGGCGATGCCGCGCGGCGAGATGTCGGGCTTGCGGTTCGACCAGGCGTGAATCTGCGTCACGTTGCCGATTGCGCCATCCATCACCATTTCCTGAATGACGCGGGCGTCTTCGCCAGCCTGTCCCTGGTTGCCCATCTGGGTGGCGACTTTCGCTTCCCTGGCGGCCTGGCCGATCCGTCGGGCCTCGGCAACGGAATGGGTGAGCGGCTTCTCGCAGTAGACGTGCTTGCCAGCGCGAAGGGCGGTCATCGTAGCCACGGCGTGGACGTGATCCGGGGTGGCGATCATGACGGCGTCGATGTCCTTCTGATCGTCGAACATCTTGCGGAAATCGCCGTGGCGCTTGGCGCCGGGCCATTTGGCGTAGGCGCGGCCGGCGACGCGGTCATCGACGTCACAAAGGGCGACGATGTTATGCCCAGCTTGAGCTGCGTTGCTCATATCGACGAAACCCATGCCGCCGAGGCCGATGCCGGCGATGTTGAGTTTCTCACTGGGGGGTGTCTGGCCCTGGCCGAGGACATGGCTCGGCACGATCGCGACCGCGGCGGTGACGACAGCCGCCGATGCGATGAACCGACGGCGCGAGATGGCGGATTTCCTGTTCCCTTGCATTCCGGAGCCTCCTGAAGTGAAGATAGGAGCCAGAATAGGCGATGGGCAAAGCGATGTAAATGGCTTCTGAATTCGCAGTGTAGGGTGAACTATGAAGATCGTTGTCGTAGGCGCGGGGGGGCATGGGCGCGTGGTGCTCGAAATCGTGCGCCTCGCCGGCAAGCACGAGCCGGTTGGCTTCCTGGATGCTGATGTGGCGCGGGCCGGCGCGCAGGTGGATGGTTTGCCCATCCTGGGCAGCGTCAATCTGCTGCCGAAGCTGGCCAGGCAGGATATCCGCGGCGCGGTGATCGCGATTGGCGACAATCGCGTGCGCCTCAGCCATGCCGCGCTGGTTCTCGCCGCCGGGCTGGAGCTGGTCAGCGCGGTTCACCCCGCGGCCATCGTGTCGCCGCTGGGTCGCGTGGGCAGGAGTGTGGTGGTCGCGGGCGGGGCGTTCGTGGGCACGGCCGCGGACGTGGGTGACTTGGCGATCATCAACTCGTTGGCCGTCGTCGATCACGAGTGCGTGATAGGGCGGGGCGTACACATCTGCCCTGGCGCGCTCCTGGCCGGGCGGGTTGAGGTGCAGGAAGGTGCGTTTGTCGGGCTGGGTGCGAAGGTGCTGCCATGCCTGAAGGTGGGTCGAAATGCCACGGTGGGCGCTGGCGCGGTGGTGACTCGGGATGTGGCCGAGGGAACGACGATCGTTGGAGTTCCGGCGAGGGAACTGCCGGCCGACCGGCGGTGAGCCTGAAGCACGCGGGGCGGCCCGGGATGCGGCGATTGCCGGGGTTCAACGTCCGGTGCTACCATCCAGTACCAAGCAAGTCCGAATGCGGAGGCGATGATGAGTGTTGTTTACAATCCCGAGGCGGACATCAGAGCCGAGATCGAACGGCTGGAACTTGAGGCGCGCAACACGCGCCGGAGGATCGAACACGCCCACAATCAGGAAGACCGGCGGGTCCTGAACCAGCAACTGACGGAGATCGAAACCAAGCTGAAGGTGCTCAGGGCGAAATTGAGATGATGGGGCCTTTGCGGTGCCTGGGCAGACGATGCAGGCGGAAGCCCGGGGGGTTTCCGCCTGCACGGTGTTCTCAGATCAAGAGGCCGATCAAACGGCCTTGGAGTACGGCTGCGAGGGCGGCTGGTTGCCTGCGGCGGCCGGATGCGGGATGGGTCCGGAAGGCGCCTGGACGGTTGAGGTGTTGGCTCGAGGGTGGGCCTGGTCATACACTTGTTTCATGCGGCTGGTCGTCAGGTGTGTGTAGACCTGGGTAGTGCTCAGGCTCTGATGCCCGAGCAGTTCCTGCACGCTCCGCAGATCAGCGCCATTGTTCAGCAGGTGCGTGGCGAAGCTGTGTCGCAGGGTGTGAGGGCTGATGCCCGGATCAAGACCGGCCAGCGACAGGTACTTGTCCAGTTTGCGGCGGACCGACCGGGTGCTCAGGGGCGAGCCGTGTTTGTTGAGGAAGACCCGCCCGACCAGCGGACCGGCATTGCGGTTTTCAGCCAGGCGCAGTTCAAAATAGCGTTGAAGGGCCTTGATGGCCTGCGAGCCGATGGGGGTCAGGCGGTCCTTGCGCCCCTTGCCCTTGACGCGGAGGACGCCTTCCTGCAGATCCAGGTCGCTCATGTCCAGTTCGACAAGCTCGCTGACGCGGATGCCGCTGGAATAGAGCACCTCGAGAATGGCCTTGTCACGAGCCGAGAGCACATCGCCGTCGCCTGGGGTATCGAGGAGCTTCTGAATCTGCTCGAGATCCAGGCACCTGGGCAGGCGCTTCTCCTGCTTGGGCGTACGGATGGTGGACAGCGGATTCACGCTGATCTGCCCGCGGCGCATCAGGAACTTGTAGAAGCTGCGCAAGGTGGCGAGCTTCCGCGCTGTGGTGCTCTTGGTGTAGTTCTGTCCGTAAAGGTAAGCGAGGAATTCCCGCACCTCGAGCGGCTGGCAGTTCAAGTGCCTTTGGTCAAGCTCGTCGCTGGTGACGGGGGCGTGCGGCTCGGGGATGTTGGGGTGGCCGATGACGCCGGCGAGGTATTGGCCGAACTGGATCAGGTCAGCGCCGTAGCTCTTGATGGTGTAGTCGCTGAAATGCCGTTCCAGCTTGAGATAGTCGAGGAACTGCCGTACCAGCGGGGAGAAGCTCTTCTCGCCGGGAACGGCGCCGGGCGTCCGCGCGTTAAGCGCGACGGTAGAGGTCGCTTCGGTGCTGGTGGCAACGCATGGAGCTGTTGCAGGGTTCATAAGAAGTGGCGTGGCGAGAAACCTGGGTGTGGCAGTTCGACGTGAGGCGACAAAAACCGCAAGCGTCGAATGCCGTGACCTGCCACGCGGCCGGCGTTTCCGGGTGGCCCGATTGCGATCCGGCGTTTCCTCCTGAAACACCCGACCGCCAGTTACGGAAAGGCGTGACCTCCGTCGCCCGCATCATCACACTGGAAGCTTTATCGGAAGGATCAAGTTCCGATATTGCTTCTCATGCAACTTTTTTCGGCAAATAGGCCTTCAATTCTTTCGCTAAATGCCGGCCGAGCTGATGAGAGAGGATTGCGGCGTCAAACCAGTCGAACTGATTGCCGCTCTTGCGGACGGTGTCGATGAGGGCGTCGAGCACCCTCACCTCCTGCCCGACCTCGTAGCGAAAGCAGTAATAATGCTTGCCTTTCATCAGGCTCAGCGATTTCATTTCGGCCATTGCATTCTCCCGGACCATTGCCCTGGTCCAGACGCCTAACAAGCCCCGCCAGGCAACAGGCGCCCGTTGCCGCCGCTCACTTCCCGGCCGCCAGAACCGGCTTCGCCAGCAGATCGCGTATCAGCGAGTGATACACAAATCCGCAGTACCGGTCCATCTCGACCAGGTAGATTCGGTCCTGGTATGCGCCGGATGGATCATTTCGGCCCTGTGCGTACTGCGCAAGCCTTGCCCGGATTGAGCCGTTGGCCGCATCGAACATGCCGACAACCTGCGCAAACGAGCTTCGCATGGGCAGATTCTCGTCGGCGCTGGGTGCTGCCCGTCGCGCCAGCTCCCGCGGGTCGACGTTGGCCGGCCTCTGGAACGAGCCCCTGGCAAACAGCGCCAGCGATGCGCCGAGTTTCGGCGGGTCATACGGGTCGTAAGCCGTTACCGTCGCGACGAGCAGGCCATCGCATCCCAGCAGTTCGCAGATGAGCGCCGCTTGCTGCTCGCTCCTGACCTGGTCAATTCGCAGGCTGGCGTAAACCTCCACCACGCGGTTGACCGGGATGATGTTGAGTCCGCCGACCTGCTGAAGCTGCTGGTAGAACAGGTCGGCCTGGAGAATCGGATCGACGGCATTCTGGCCGCTCAGGTTTACGATCGGCGCCACCGCCCAGGTCTGGCGCGTGCGCCCGGGAAGGGACAGGGGCGTCTCGAAACCGTACTGCGGCTTGTCGTCTCCGCCGCAGCCGCCCGAGCCCAGCACCAGGGCCGCAATGAACGCCATCGCCAACCACCGCATGAGGGGGCCTCCTTGCCGTGCGACTTGATTCATGTGGGCCTTATCAGTCATGCGTCCCCGCGGTGGCCGCCGGAGCGACCGGTGCGGAACCGGCAGCCGTGGACGTTGTCCGTGATTCGGCGCGGGTCGACCAGACGTTCTCGTTGCCGCCGCGGTCGCTGATGAAATAGACTCGGTTGTCTACGGCCCAGCAGGGGGACAGGTTCGTTGTTGAGCCGTCCGTCAGCCTGTGGCGATTGGCGCCGTCGGCGTCGGCGATCCAGACATCCTGACGGGATTCACGGCCGTCGGTGACGACCGTCACAAACGCGAGTTTTCCGCCGTCTGCGCTCCATGACGGGCAGATCACGGCGGCGTTGGAACTGACGGCGACCTCGGTGAGCCGCGTCGGCTCATTGTTGACCAGGTCGAGCGTCCACACGCTGAACCATCGACCACCTCGCTGACGGGCGCGCTGGAAGGCGATCCGGTCAACGCCCTTCTGCGGCGACCAGACGGGGAACAGGCCCTGGCCGATCATGCGCCGCTCCTGAGTCTTCAGGTCGATGGTCCAGAGCTCCCATTGCGAGGATCGCGGCGACAATGCACAGTAGACAAGGCGCGAGCCGTCCGGGCTGAAACTTGGATGCATTTCGTGGGCCGTGGCGCCGGTCACCTGCTGGACGTTCTTGCCGGCGGTATCCGTGATGTAGATGTCCCAGTTGCCGGCGCGGTTGGAGCAGAAGGCAATGCGCTGGCCGTCAGGGCTGAAAGCGGGCTGGGCATCGTCGGCCGGGTCGCCGGTGAGTTGAATGACGCTGACCCCGCCCACCTTCTGGAGATAGATGTCCGAGCGGTCGCTGTGGCGCGTGCTGGCAAAAGCAATCCACTTGCCGGCCGGATCGACGGCCACGTCGGCATCCTGCCCGTCGTCGCTGGCCGTGTGCTGCTGAAGGGCGTACTCAGGCGCTGCGGTGGGTGGGGCGGCCGTTCGGGCAAACTGGCCCAGCATGCCGGCGTGGTTGATCGCTGCCGGCGGCGCTTCGCCGGCGGGGGCGATTTCGGCTTGGGCCTGCGCTTCGGGATTGGCGGGGGGTGGGTCATAGGCGGAGGGGCCGTCAGGCCGGCCGTAACTTGCGCATCCGGCGCCAACGGCCAGGTGGACGGTGGCGAGGGCGGCCAGACGCATTATGTTCGCGCGGGTGATCATCATGCTAACTCGTTTCCGGAGCGGAACGCGGCGCACGGGCGGCGAATGTGCACCGTCGCGGGACTCTCCATGAAACGTTATCGGCGCGAACGGGCCGGGTGGTGAGTGGTCCGCCGGGCGCACTTTGCCCCGGGAATTATCGGACGAAGCTTCAGGCGAACTTGAGCGACATGGCCGGAAGGCGCTCGATTGGAGGCGTGTGAGCCCGGACCAGCCGACCCATTCTTCGGATCGGGCCGCCGCGATCGTACTCGGGGCGCATCCGGCTCGAGCGGTGGGCGGGCTGTTCAGCTTGCTTTGGGTGGATCGAAGACGTCGGCGATGTAGAGGATGAGCCACTGGCCGGAGTCATTCTGGCGAAAAGCGATCGGGTAACGGTGCTCGACGCCCGACTGGAAGATGCCGCCGGTGGTGACGACGGGCCGGCCGCCGGCGGTGCCGCTCTGGAAGAGGCCCGTGCCGCGGACCTGGCTCAGCGCGCCGAAGTACTTGGCTCGCTGTTTCCAGACCTCGGCGAACTGCTCGGCCGAGATGCGACGTTGAAACTCCGGATCGAACAGGGCGTATGCCATGTCATATTCGGCGGCCACGAGGTGGCCGGCGAACTGCTCCAGAATGGCCGTGACCGCTCGCTCGTGCCGCTTCTCGGTCGTTCGCTGAGCGACATGCCGCGCGCCCACGATGCCCGCGAGGACCAGAGCCAGAAGCATGCCGGCGACCACGAGGCCCTTGCCCCCTTGGGTTCCGTTGCTGCGGCCGATCTGGCGGAGCGAGACGACGCCGCAAACGATGCAGGCGGCGGCGATGAAGACCAGGGGCAAGGCGACGAAGGCCAGCGCCGTGGCGGCGCCGAGAACCGCCGTGACGATGGCGGCATTGTTGATGGCAACGTAGTCCTGCTGTCCGACGCCTGCCGTGGTGGACATCCTGTACAGCGAGTCGATGGGATCGGGCGATTGGCTTTGAGGTTCAAGTTCTGGCATGCCGAATTCCGATTTCTCCCAAAACAGCCGTTGTCGATCTCGGGACACGGCTCCGATCGCACAAGGCGCCGGGACCCTCGTGAGGCACTGCCCGGCCGTGACGCGCTGCGGCGCATTTTCGGGCCCCGTGCCATCGCTTCATGCGGCCGGGCTGCGTGGGCCGAGGCGACGGCTGGAGCGTACTCCTGCAAATTAAGGCTGTCATGGAAAAACGTCAACTGATCGAGGACATCCGCGAACTGAACCCGACCGCCCAGGCCACCTTCCTCGGGCAGTTTGAAGAGCCGGAACTGCAACAGTACCTCGAACACCTGCGCGAAGCACAGGCGAAGCACATCCGCGTGAACGCATGCGTGGCCGAGGTCACCGAGCAGCGGAAGGTGTCATAAGGCAATCCCCCGGCGACCGGCAAGCCTCCATTCAGAAGCTCAGTTCGGCCCGCAGGGTGCCCACTACCGCATCGTCCGCGTCGCCGCCGCCGGGATTGAAGATGTATTGCAGGTCGGCTTTGAGGCTGAACCAGGTTGTGAGCTGAATCTTGTAGAACGTCTCGACGGCCGTTTCATAATCATTGGCAAAACCGGCCGCCCGCTCATCGGTGAACCGAACCGCGCTGGCCATCAATCCCACCACATCCCGATTCCGGCCCGGAAGGGCTCCGCTCCAGACCATGCCCAGTCCGATGTGCTGATCAACCTCGCTCAGTTCCGGGTCGGCCCAGCCCAACTGCGCAAACAGGCCGATTCCCTGCTCATCTTCCTCATCGCCGGGGTTCTCGCGCCAGACCAGTTGATCCAGCACCGCATAGAAGCCGGCCGTGCCTCCCTCGCTGCCGCCGTCAAACCGTTCGAAGCGGCCGGTGTGCCGCCATGTGCCCAGCCCAAGGCGTCCGGACAGTCGGTTCTGCCCCAGGGTCCACCGCATTCCCGCCTCGCCGATCAGGAAGAGATCGGCGGGTTCGCCCCAGAGCGTGCTCGGACCTCGGTTACCGGTGCGGCCGAATCCGCCGTCCTGGGTCGCCCCGTCATAAAGCCCGAAACCGGCGTACAGGCGCTCGCTCGGATACACGAAGATGCTGATGCTCGTGGCAGGGTCCGGATAACTGGGCAACGCCAGAAGGGTCGGGCTGAATCCGGGTGAGGAATTCAGGAACTCACCGCCGTATTCGACGTAGGCGAATTCGCTGTTGGCATCCACTTTGCCCACCTTGATGCGCAGTCTATCATCCCAGAGCATCTGCTCGTACCACATCTCGGCCACCTGTGTGAAACCGTCCGCGTCGATGTTGCCAAAGCCCTGGAAGTCGCCTGCCAGGTCCTCGGTGCCGTTGTGACCGTTGAGGATTAGCGCGCCTACGAAGAACCGCCCGCCCTTCAATCCGATCAGCGGCTCGGTTTCCATCTCCAGTCCGAAATCCAGCAGATGGCGAAATGCGTCGCCCCTTCGCCTGCCGCCGCTGAAGTTGTAGGAGTAATCGGCGATCAGATTGACGTTCGCGACAATGCCGTGCCGGGCCATCGCGTCGCGCATGCCAAACCAGTCGCCTGTGGCGTGATTGCGGCTGAAGATATCCGCCGGTTGGGCTGCCTGCGGCTCCAGCGGCAGCCCATCCTGCGCCAGCACGACCGAGCCGCTAATGCCGATCGCGGCCGCCAGCGCCGGCATAGCTCGGCGCTTGCCGCGCAATACGGGCGGCCGATGGATACACCGCGAACATACCGAGAGCATGGGAAGCAAAATCATCCTCTCTTCTTTGGAATCGATCCTGTTCTGTTAGGTTTCGGCCCTGACCATGGGGTGGCTTGAGCTGCGCCTTTAGCCGATGCCAGTCCAGTTCAATGCCTGGTACGTCACCAGTGCCATGGAATACGCCAATACCGACATATACCCCAGTTGAACCCCCGCCCATTTCCACGATCCGGTCTCGCGCCGGGTGATCGCCTGCGTGGGCAGGCACTGCATGGCCAGCACGTAAAACACCAGCAATGCGAACGTCGTTGCCACGCCGAAGACCGGTCTTCCATCGGGATGAACCTGCGCCTTGAGCGCGCCGCGGAGCGTACCGGCATCCTCCGCTTCGTCTTCCCCGAGACCGGAAACGATCGCGAGCGTGGAGACGAACGTCTCGCGGGCGGCGAAGGAACTCAGAACGCCCACGTTGATGCGCCAGTCGAACCCCAGTGGCCGGAAGACCGGCTCCACCGCCTTGCCCATGCGACCGGCAAGCGCGTACTCCGCTTCGTAAGGCCGCGCGATCGTCGCGACCTCGCGCCGGGCTGCTTCCGCCGTTTCGGCGTCGCCGGCGGCCTCGGCTGCCGTCGCCTCGCTGCGCAGGCGGGCGACCTGCGACAACACCTCGGCCGGTGCGACGACGGCCAGATGCTCCTCCGGCATCTTCGGATAGGTGGCCAGGGCCCAAAGGACGATCGAGATCAGCAGGATAACGGTGCCGGCCTTCGTCACGAACACCAAACCGCGGTCCAGCACCGCCAGCAGCGCATTGCGCAGGCTCGGCAGTCGGTAGGTCGGCAATTCCAGAACCAGCGGACGGCTCTCGCCGCGCAGGATCGTCTTCTTAAAGGTGAATGCCATCGCCAGCGCCATGACGATTCCCAGAACATATGCCCCGGCAAACACGATTCCGCCGATCACTGGCTGTCCTGTGAAGAGCAGCGCCGTCACCATGGCGTAGACCGGCAGCCGCGCCGAACAGGTCAACAGCGGCAGAATCAGGATTGAGACCAGCCGATCGCGGCGGTCCTCGATCACCCGGGTGGACATGATCGCCGGGATCGCGCATGCGTGCGCAGACAGCATCGGCACGAAAGCCTTCCCGGGCAGCCCCACCTTGCGCATCAGCCTGTCCATGACGAAGGCTGCGCGGGCCAGATAACCTGTGTCTTCCAGCAGCGACACAAAGAAGAACAGAATGCAGATCTGCGGCAGGAACACCAGCACGCCGCCCACGCCGCCGATGATCCCATCGACCGCCAGACTCCTCAAGTCGCCCTCGGGCAGCCAGCTTCCCACCTTCTCGCCCAGCAGGCCACATCCGCTCTCGATCAGCGTCATCGGATAGTCCGCCAGGGCGAAAATAGCGATGAACACCGTGGTCATGACCAGCGCAAAGACGGCCAGCCCCATCACGGGATGGGTCAGAATACGGTCGATCTGGCCGGTTCGTTCCGAAGATAACTGTGCCGAGCCCCGGCTGACCCGCCTCGCGACGCCCTCCGCCCAGTCAAAACGGTCGGAATGACGGTGGCACCCGGCGCAGCGGAAACAAGCCGACAGCCCGTCCGGCGCAGGCGATGGCGTCTCCGAGGCCTGATGGGGCAACGCCTCCAGCGCGAGCAGCAACTGCTCAACGCCCTCCCCGGTGCGGGCGCTGATCGCCACCGTGGGCGCCCCCAGTTCCCGCGCCAGAGCCGCCGTGTCGATGCTCAGTCCCTCCCGCTGGGCCAGGTCGATCATATTCACCGCAACGATAAGGGGAATCCCCAACTCGCGAACCTGCCCGACGAGGTACAGGTTTCGAGCCAGGTGCGTTGCGTCAACCACAACCACCGCGGCCGATGCCCCCGGCCGGCCGCCGCCGCCGCACAGGGCGTCGCGTGCCACAGTCTCTTCAGTATTGCCGTCCGTGAGGCCATAAAGACCCGGCAGGTCAACCAGGTCCACCGGACGCCCGCCCAGGCGCAGGGTGCCAATGCGTTGTTCAACGGTGGTTCCGGGGAAATTCGCGGTCTTGGCCCGCAGGCCGGTCAGTCGGTTGAATAGCGTTGTCTTGCCTGCGTTCGGGTTGCCGACCAGTGCGATCGAGAACCGTTGATTCGCCCTCGCGGGCACATGGGAGTAGGTGGGCAGGGTTACGTTCATGGGGTGCAGCTCCTCTCGTTGACCCAGGAACCTCATTCTGCTTCGTCGGCGCGGACATAGACGAATGTCGCCAGGGCGGCTGCCAGCCCGATCCGCGTGTCCAGAACGCGAACGATCAACGGATCGCCCTGCTTGACGATGTGCACCAGCCGGCCTGGGCAAATGCCCATGACCTCAAGCCGTCTCAAATCGGCCTGGGCGACATCGATCGATGAGATTCGGCCGCAACTGTCCCGCGACAACCGGTCCATCGGGACCGGTCCCGCAGGTCGAGGATCGAGTGCCGCCGTGGGAGTCTCGGATACCGCCATGTTGCCCTCGCGGCTTGCTGTAACGAAAAACGTATGCACACTCGTTTGTTGATTGGCGATCAAAAAACTGCGGCCTCGGGCCGCCGTGAAACATCTGAGCACTGGTTTACACCAATCACCGGAGCAGTGTGTCCGATTAAATGAGGGTTGTCAAGCCCTTCGGTTTGCGTGACTTACCCCTCCAGGATACCTCCGTAGGTCCAAAGTCCTGAGGGGATAATGAGATATATGCAAATGAGACTCAGTCGCTATTAGAAAGAAATCTGCACAGGATTCAATCGCCTACGCCCGGTCCAACTGCATGAACTGCACTCTAAGCTCCTTGGTCCCCTCACGACACGGTCGTGCCATCAGGTGCGGACATGCCGCGTTCCCTCCGCCAAGAGATTGCTGATGTGGGGATCATCCAACGCGTAAAACACGACCTTGCCGGCCTTTCGATACCGGACCAGCCGCTGTCCTCGCAGCAGGCGCAGTTGATGCGAAACCGCCGATCCGGTCACGCCCAGAACCGCCGCCAGATCGCTCACGCTCAATTCCTGCTGCGCCAGGGCCGCCGCTATGCGCACGCGCGTTGGATCGCTCAGAGCGCGAAAAGTCTCGGCCAGCGCATTGACCGTCTCATCATCCGGAATAGCTTTTTGCGCGCCTCGGACCCGATCGGGATCGACCCCGCCTCCGACGTGCTCGGGCATCTCATTGTTGTTCGCATCGACCATCAAAGACTCCGGGCAGGCTCCCGCGGACAAGGTGGAAACATCGATGATCGCTAATGTGTCCCCTGGCCCGCTCCGCGTCAAGCGTGGCTGACCCAAGAGGCACGGAGCGTCCAGCAGTTGCCGGGTCGTCTACTCTCCGCTGTCTTGCAGGTAGGGCGACATGGCCCGGAAGCGTTCCAGCCACTGAGCCGTCAGCGCGCCGCCCAGGTCGCCCTTGCGTCGGTTTTCATCGATCGACTTGCCCCAGTAGAAGCTGATCCATCCGTCGACGTGCCGCCGAGATTCCTCGATAAACCGCTCGGTCTTCTCGACCCCCGCTTCCAAGGGAAATATCTCCTCGATGACCAGCGGCTTGCGCACCTCATACACCCGCAGCGCTGCCAGCGACGCTTCGATATCGACCTCCTTCGGGTAGAAGTGTACGCTCACAAAGTCGAGCGGCTTCCCGACCTCCGGCGAATAGAACAATGGCTTGGCCCCCTTGAACACCTGCGCCCACGGGATGACACCAACGGTGATCATGTGGCGTTGATCCACCTCGCGGATGGCGGCCGCCAGTTTCGCCACCCAGGCTTGCGCGATCTCCATGTCAGTGCGGCCGCGCGGGTCGATCGTGATCCGTTGGACGAAGTGCTTTCCTCCGAGTGGTTGCCCGGGCAGCCAATCCTTCTTCTGGTCTCCTCCGCTCACAATCGGCTCGTTCATCAGATCGTAGCAGAAGATGGCCGGGCTATGCTTGCACACGCGCGCCACCTCCTCCCAGAACTTCGCCTGCACACCCCAGCGGGCCGACTCCTCCAGCGCGTCATACCACGCCGGCGCCTCCTGCTTGTGGTAACACCCAAGCCCCGTCACGTCGAGGTAGAGGCCCGTGTCCTCGGCCAGTCGTACGAGCTTTCCCAGCCGTTCAAAGCTCTCCATGTTGGGGCGGTCGGCACTGGCCATGAAGCGGTGAAGCTGAAGGTGGACTCGCACGACGTTGCCACCCAGGAGCTTCATCTCCCGCATGTCGTCCGCCACCGTCCCCCATTCATCGGCCCAGTAGTCCTCCAGCAGGCGGCCGGAATCGTCGCGATCGTAATTAAACCCCCACATTACAATCCGTTCCCCCGTGCTGTCACGCACAAAGTGCGTCTTGTCGTCGCTCACCCGAATCCAATCCAGCGCAGGCGTCCGTGGGCGCGTGGATGTTCCCTGGCCGCCCGGCCCGGCGCTCAAGCCCGCAAGAAGAATGAAGACCGCTGCACAACATCGTAGCGCCACGGCGCCGGCCTTTCTCAATTCGGTTTGCGGCCGCAGGCGATTGATATGAGGCGAATCACCGCAACGTCCAGAAGGGATTTCCTCGATTCGTTCGACATGACGGAACATAAGGAACTCCCGCGGCAGGCAATCAACGGCGACGGTCCGACGTCCGCCGACAGAAGCACCAGACGTTGAAGAAGGGGGGAGGCTTCTTCTGGGATACGTCCGGTGCGCTTTGCCAGATGTTAATGCCGTCGCCGCCCCCGTCAACGGCAGGCATGAGGTTAGCTCATCGCATGCCGCAACGCCATCGCCTTGCCGGCGCGGGGGCCGGCGGTATAGTGCCCACGGTCGGCCTGGGGTGGTCCCGGATGCGCGAGGCCGCAAATCGGGCCCGTGGCCCGTTCTTTCTGAGGTTTCATCCATGAGGCGATTACGCGCGATCCTACTGGTGGCCGGTGTGGCTTGGATGATCGCAACAAGGAGCCTCACGGCCGCGGAGCCGCCGCTAACGGATGTGATGAGCGACACCTGGGCCGCCACGGATGCCCTCGGGCGAATCATGCCGACTCATGAGGACGTGGGGGCCCCCCGGAAGGGCCGTTATGTCGGCATCTTCTACTTCCTGTGGCTTGGCCAGCACGGGAAAGGGTTGTTCAATATCACGGAAATCCTGGCGGCCAACCCTCAGGACCCGCCGTGGGGTCCGTCCGGTGCATTCCACTTCTGGGATAAACCGCTGTTCGGTTACTACCTGAGCGATGACGCTTGGGTTATCCGCAGGCATGGACAGATGCTCAGCGATGTCGGAGTCGATGTGGTGGTCTTCGATGTAACCAATGCGGCCACCTATGATTCAGTATACCCCGAAGTCTGCCGGGTGTACCGGCAGATGCGCAGCGAGGGGCAGAAGACTCCGCAGATCGCCTTCCTGACCAATTCCAGCAGCGCGACGGTGGTTCACCGGCTGTACGACCGGTTCTATTTGAAGAACCAGTACTCGGAATTGTGGTTCCGGTGGAACGGCAAGCCGTTGATGATGGCATCGCCGCAGGGATTGCGCCCGGAGGTGCGGGATTTCTTCACCCTGCGCCAGTCGTGGGCCTGGACGCACCCCGGCGGTTGGTTCGGCGATGGCAAGGACAAGTGGCCCTGGCTCGATCATCACCCGCAGAAGCCCGGCTGGCACGAAAGCCCGGACCGGCCGGAGCAGATTGCCGTGGCCGTTGCGCAGCATCCAACGACCAACATCGGGCGGAGTTTCCACGCGGGGAAACAGCCACCGCCCGGGCAGGCGCCATCGGAGCGGGGGCTGTGTTTTGCCGAGCAGTGGCAGCGCGCGCTGGAGGTGGACCCGCCGTTCGTCTTTGTCACGGGGTGGAACGAATGGGTGGCGCAAAGGTTCCTGAGCGATGGCCGGATGCGCTTTCTGGGCAAGCCGCTGCCTAAAGGCGGGACATTCTTCGTGGATGCCTACAGCCAGGAGTTCAGCCGCGATATCGAGCCGATGGCGGGGGGCCACGGCGACAACTACTACATGCAACTGGCGGCCAACATCCGCCGGTACAAGGGCGCCCGGTCATTGCCGCCGGCCAGCGAGCCCAAGGCGATCCGCATCGACGGCAAATTCGAGGAATGGGCCGACGTGAAGCCGGAATACCTGGATGTTGCCGGAGACACCGCCCACCGCGATCACCTCGGCTGGGGCGGCGAGCGTTACGTCAACGAGACGGGGCGGAACGATTTCTCGTGGCTGCGCGTCGCTCGCGATTCTGAATCCATCTGTTTCTATGCCGAGACGGCAAAACCGGTGACGGAACGCCGCGGGCAGAACTGGATGCTGCTGTTCATCGACATCGACGGTCGGCGGGAGACGGGCTGGGAAGGGTACGACTTCCTGGTCAATCGCAGTGTGGCCGCCGGCCAGACGGTGAGCGTTGAACGCTATGATGCCGGGCGATGGGTGATGGCGGGCAGCGCCGACTTCCGCCTGCGCGGCAAGCAACTTGAACTGGCGGTTCCTCGCCGTCTGCTGGGTCTGCGCGCTGGGCCCGTGCAGCTTGATTTCCACTGGGCCGACAACATCCGGGACGTTGGCGATGCCACCGAATTCTACCTTCATGGCGACAGCGCGCCGAATGGGCGATTCAACTATCGCTATCGCGCCCTCCCATGACCCCGGCCGTAACGCTTCCCGTAAACCAGGCGCTCCCGCACCCCAGGCAACCGATGCGATTCCCCCAGCTCGGCGGAAGCCTTCATGCTCCATAGGATCCAAGATCGCCAGTGCACCTAAGTCATTTCTGGCAAGTCACTAGGCGCAAAAAAGCCCGCATCTCTGCGGGCTTCAGTACCCCCTAGGGGAGTCGAACCCCTGTCCTCTGGCTGAGAACCAGATATCCTGGGCCACTAGACGAAGGGGGCGGTACTTTGATCGTGCGGAATTATGGGCGCGGCCATGCCGCTCGTCAAGTCCCCGACGCCGCCGCATCTTCGCCAGAACACCGCCATTACCCTCGCCGCGTCACCTTCTCCAGAACATCCTCCAGCCAGTCCGGCGAACCATCCACAAAGGCCTTGTCCTTCCCGTCGCCTCCGGTAAAAGAATCTGACGCTCCGTCGTCGGCCCGCAACAGATCATTGCCCTCCTCGCCAATCAGCCGATCAGGCCCCTCGCCGCCGATCAATCGATCGTTGCCCAGCCCGCCCCAAAGGGTGTCACTGCCGGCTCCGCCATCCAGCAGGTCATTGCCTTTCACGCCGGCGATCAGGTCATTGCCGTTGCCACCTCGCAGGTTATCCTTGCCATCGGCCCCCGTGATGATGTCGTCGCCGTCTCCACCATCCACAATCCCCGGCACCGGCTTAACCTTGATCGTCCGCACCCGCGGCATTCCCGGAAGCCGCGGTGTTGCCTCCGGCTGAATCCCCACCGCCAATGTGATCGTGTCATTGCCCCCGCCGCCCCCGATGATCACCTTCTTAAGCTTAGGACTGAAAACAGGTTGTGTGATAACAGGTGCACCGCCGGCCGTTACGCTCACCCTCGTGGCGCGTCTTCCATCGCCGGCCACCGCAATGATGTCATCCGCATCCGTCCCATGTATGGTTAGTGCCCCTTTGGCAAGGGTGTACGTCGCCGACAGGAACACTCCTTTCTCCAGCAACTCCAACATCGGATTCTCCCTCATATTTCAGTAAGTAAGCCCATTGACAATATGGCACTAAATTTCTCCTATAGACTGGCGGGCGTCAAACCATACGCTCGATCTCAGCACTGATGGCTCTGTTCGTTAAACCACACGTCGGTGTATAGACCGGGGACATAGGTGGCGCGGACCGGGGACATGGGTGACACAACCCG
>CAZMXI010000042.1:26750-29595 GCA_964570205.1 uncultured Tepidisphaeraceae bacterium | reverse complement strand
CGCGTACAGAATCGTCCACAGCAGCACGAACGCCAGGCTCGCGCCCGCTACGTATCACTCATGCACGAGCTGCGCGCTGAGGCCCACGATGCTGCCGCCGAGCTTGCCCGCGTGCGGGCCGAACTGGAGGTGCATCGGAACCAGCTATCGCCCCTGCTGGAGCGCAGCCAGGCGCTGTTTGAGCGCGCCCTGCGGGCGCGGGAGCTGGGGGTTCTGCCCTGGCTGGAATTGCAGCAGCAACTGATGCGGGCCCGGCGCAACCTGCTTGAAACCGCCGTGGACTATCATGTGGCGTTGATTCGGCTAGAAACGGTCGCAGGCAAGCTTTGAACGCGCCACCCTGTGCGGGCCGCCAGCGGACTTCTTGAGGACTGACATGAACGCAATCAAAGCCATCGCGAGAGCCATCCCGACAGCGCTCATTCTGGCGCTGCTCGCGGCCATCGGCTATTGGGGCCACCGGAATGGCTGGACGCTGCCCAAGCTATCACAGCTCCGGGCGGCTCAGACAGAGCCCGCCGACTGGTGCGTTGAGCACAACGTCCCCGAGTCGCGTTGCATTGCCTGCAACCCCCAGCTTGTCGGCGCGACGATGGATGATTGGTGCCGCGAACACGGTCTGCCCGAGAGCAAATGCGCCATCTGCCACCCCGATATCCTGACCCGGGGCGTCGCCGGCGACTGGTGCCAGGAACACGGCCTGCCGGAATCCAATTGCACCATCTGTCATCCGGAGATCGCGATAAAGGGCACAGCCGCGCCGGCCAGCGACATCAAGGTAACGGCCCATGGCGAAGGCGAGCACGCCCACGAGCACGCCGCCAGGAACCCCGCCACCTGCCAGATGCACCAGATGCGGGTGCAGTTCGCCTCGGTCGATGCGATCCGCAAGGCCGGCGTCTTCCTGGCGCCGGTCCAGCAGTTGCCCATGGCCAGCCAGGTCCGCGGCAATGCGGAGCTTACTTACAACAGGGACCGCCTGGCCAACGTCTCATCGCGTGCTGCCGGCACGCTATGGCGGGTCGACGCGCAGCTCGGCCAGCGCGTGAAGAAAGGCGAGGTGATCGCACTGGTCGATGCGCTGGAGGTCGGCAAGGCCAAGGCCGAGCTGCTGGCCGCCCAGGCGGCCCAGGATGCCCGCGCCAAGGCGCTCGATCGCATTCAAAGCTCCACCGCCTCCGGCTTCCGCACCCAGGCCGACCTCCAGGCCGCCGAGGCGGAACTGAAGGAATCCAGGGTGCGCGTGTACAACGCCCGCCAATCGCTGATCAACCTGGGTCTGCCGCTGCCGCAGGGCGCCGCCCTGGACGAAAGCTCGATCCAGTTCCTCGGCCTTCCCGCCGGAGTGATCCAAGGCCTGGATGCCCAATCCTCAACAGCCAACCTCCTCCCCCTGACAGCGCCCTTCGACGGGATCGTCATCGAGCGAACGGCCGTCGCCGGCGAGTTCGTCGAGCCTGGCAAGCCGTTGCTGGTCATCGCCGACACCTCCCTGATGTGGCTCACCATCGACCTGCCCCTGGCCGACGCGCGGCGTGTGAAGATCGGCCAGGATGTTTCCTTCGTCGCCGATGGCGCTGATGAGGCCGTCGCCGGCAAGCTGGCCTGGATCAGCACCGCCGTCGACCACGACACCCGGACCGTGAAGGTCCGCGCTGACATCGAGAATCCCGACGCCGCCCTGCTCGCCAATACCTTTGGCCTGGCGCGCGTGACCATCCGCCGCGAGGCCAAGGCCGTGGCCGTCCCCGACGATGCCCTCCAGTGGGAAGGCTGCTGCTTCGTCGTATTCGTGCGCCAGGCCGAAGACATCTTCCAGGTCCGCAAAGTCAAGCTTGGCGCCAGGAGCAACGGCTTCACCGAGATCGCCGCCGGCCTGCTGCCCGGCGAGATCGTCGCGTCCGCCGGAAGCAGCATTCTCAAGAGCGAAATCCTCAAGCACAACCTCGGCGCGGGCTGCGCCGGCGAATAGTCTCTTGTTCCATCACGCGAAGCGCGCAACACGATGCTCTCCCGTCTCATCACCTGGTGCCTGCACCATCGTTTCCTGGTCCTGGCGATTGCCTCGCTGGTGGCCGGCGCCGGAGTCGTCTCCCTCGCCCGCCTCGACATCGACGCCTTTCCCGACACCACCCCCGTCCAGGTCCAGATCAACACCACCGCCCCGGCTCTCGCACCCGAGGAAGTCGAACGCCAGATCACCATTCCCGTTGAGCTGGCCATGAGCGGCCTGCCCGGACTGGAGAACGTCCGGTCCATCTCCAAGTTCGGCCTCTCCCAGGTCGTTGTCACCTTTGCCGACGGCACCGACATCCACTTCGCCCGATCGCTCATCCTCGAACGTCTCTCGGCCGTCGAACTTCCCGAGGGCCTGCCTCGCCCCGAGATGGGCCCCGTCGCCACCGGCCTTGGCGAAGTCTTCCACTACATCGTCTCCGGCCAGGGCAAGGATCTCACCGAGCTGCGCACCATCCACGACTGGGTCATCAAGCCGGCCATGCGCACCGTCCCCGGCACCGCCGAGATCAACTCCTGGGGCGGCAACGAGAAGCAGTACCAGGTCCGCATCGACCCCGCCCGGCTGCTCAAGCACAAGCTCTCGTTCGATCAGGTGGTCCAGGCCATCCAGTCCAACAATCTCAACGTCGGCGGCGGCAGCGTGCGCCACACCGGCGAAATGCTCCTCGTCCAGGGCATCGCCCGCGTCGGCAGCGCCGGGCAGCTCCGCGACATCGTCATCGCCGCCAAGGATGGCATCCCCATTCGCGTCAGCGATGTCGCCGACGTGGCGATCGGCGCTGAAATCCGCCGGGGCGCTGTCACCGCCATGGGCCAGGGCGAGGCC
>CAZMXI010000042.1:2363-26740 GCA_964570205.1 uncultured Tepidisphaeraceae bacterium | reverse complement strand
GTCCTCGGCCTGGGCTTCATGCTCATGGGCGAGAACAGCCATGAGGTGACCTGGCGGCTGAAGGAGAAACTCGCCGACGTCAGCGCCGGCCTTCCGCCCGGCGTACGGGCCAACGTCGTCTACGACCGCACCGAGTTGGTCGACAGCGTCATCGAAACCGCACGCAGAAACCTCTTCGAGGGCGGGCTGCTGGTCATCGCCGTCCTGTTTGTCTTCCTCGGCAATCTCCGCGCCGGTCTGATCGTTGCCCTGGCCATCCCCCTCTCCATGCTCCTGGCGTTCTCCGGCATGCTGCGCTTCGGCATCGCCGCCAGCCTGATGAGCCTCGGCGCGATCGACTTCGGCCTCGTCGTGGACAGCGCTGTCATCCAGATCGAAAACGTCTGCCGGCATCTCTCCCATGAGCAAGGCCGCCGCCGAAACGTGATCGAGGTCGTCCGCGACGCCGTCCTGGAGGTCCGCAAGCCCACCCTGTTCGGCGAGCTGATCATCATGCTCGTCTATGTCCCCATCCTGACGCTGGAGGGAATCGAGGGCAAGATGTTCCGCCCCATGGCCCTCACCGTCATCTTCGCACTGGCCGGCTCGCTGATCCTCTCCCTGACCGTCATGCCGGTCCTGGCCAGCCTGGTGCTGCCCCGCCGCATGGCCGAGCGCGAGCCGGTTGTCGTCCGCCTGGCCCGCTGGGTCTACCGGCCCATTCTCGACGTGGCTTTGCGCTTCCGCTGGGTCGTCCTGGGATTGGCCATTGCCGCCCTTGCCGTGGCGGCCATGGTGGCTCGCTCCCTCGGCTCCGAATTCGTCCCCCGCCTCTCCGAAGGCGCGATCGTCATCAACATCGTCCGCATCGCCGGCACCGACCTCGAAGACTCCATCGCCGTCAACACGCGCATGGAGCAGGCCATCCTCGATGCCTTCCCCGACGAGGTGAAGGCGATCTGGACCCGCATCGGCACCGCCGAGGTCGCCACCGACCCGATGGGCGTCGAGCTCAGCGATGTCTTCATGTCGCTCCACCCCCGCAGCCGGTGGAAACGCGCTATGACCCAGGCCGAGCTCGTCGAGCGCATCAACGAAGAGGTCCGGACTTTCCCCGGCCAGCGCATCGTCTTCACCCAACCCATTGAAATGCGCCTCAATGAGATGATCGCCGGCGTCCGCGGCGATGTTGCCGTCAAGGTCTTCGGCGACGACCTCGAATCCCTCAAGGAACGAGCTGCCGAGGTCGGCGCTGTGCTCGGATCGGTTCGGGGCGTCACCGACCTGAACACCGAGCAGATCACCGGCCAGGGGGTCCTCCAGGTAACGGTCAAACAGGATGAGCTGGCTCGCTATGGCGTCGCCGCGAAGGCCGTTCTGGACATCGTCGAATCCATCGGCTCCAAGCCCCTGGGCGACGTCGTCGAGGGCCAGCTCCGGTTCCCGCTGGTCGTGCGGCTGCCCGAGCGCCTCCGCCAGGACCCCGAGGCCCTGGGGGCCATTCCCATCGCCACCTCCACCGGGGCGCAGGTCCCGCTGTCCAAGCTCGCCAGCATCGAGCGCGTTGAAGGCCCCTCCACCATCACCCGCGAATGGGGCCAGCGCCGGATCGTCATCCAGTGCAACGTCCGCGGCCGGGATGTCGGCTCCTTCGTCTCAGAAGCCCGACAACGCATCGGGCGCGCCGTCGACCTGCCGCCCCGTTATCGCCTGGAATGGGGCGGGCAATTCGAGCACCTCGACGCAGCCCGCCAGCGCCTGTTCATCGTCGTCCCGATTGTGCTGGCGCTGATCTTCCTCCTGCTCTACATCACCTACAACCGCGTGATCGACGCCCTCCGCGTCTTCACCGGCGTGCCCTTCGCCGCCGTCGGCGGCATTGCGGCCCTCTGGCTCCGCGACATGCCCTTCTCCATCTCCGCCGCCGTCGGCTTCATCGCACTCTCCGGCGTGTCGGTCCTGGGCGACATGGTGCTTGTGTCACGCGTGCGCCAACTCCGCGCTGGCGGCCTGCCTCTGGAGCAGGCGGTGCGCGAGGCCGCCATCACCCGCCTCCGGCCCGTCCTCATGACCGCCCTGGTCGCCAGCCTCGGTTTCCTGCCCATGGCGCTCTCGACCGGAATGGGCGCTGAGGTCCAGCGCCCCCTCGCCACCGTTGTCATCGGCGGCGTCATCTCCAGCATGCTGCTCACCCTCCTCGTCCTGCCCGTCCTGTACCTGATCATCGCGCCTGGCTCCCGTGCAACCGGCGAAACAATCCCGGTCCGCCTTGCCGAAACCGCCGACCAGGCATGAACTTCCGTCCTGCCCTGTCCATTTGCGTCGCCGACGACTACAATACGCCCACTCTCGGCGCTGATGCCGGGGGCCGTGTTCGTAACCGGCAACGCCGGCCATGAAATCCCGGCGCTGCGAACAGTCTCTTGCCGTGCGGTGCACAACGGCGTCTCCTGCGGCCGCCAATCGGCCGTAAGCCACGCTGCGAGCAGGTGTTTGACCGGCAACCGCGGATAGAACCTCGTCCGCCCCCGCCCGTCGATCCCTCTCCCCGCAGAAGGACAGACTCATCATGCCCATCGATCCGCGCTTTCTCGCCGCCGATTCCCGTGAAATCTTCACCGGCAACGAATTGCTCGTCAAAGGCTGCCTCGAAATCGAAGGCGGCATCTCGCTCCTGACCGGCTACCCCGGCTCCCCCGTCGCCGGCTTCTTCGACTCCCTCGGCGACCTCAAGGACCTCCTCGCCAAGAACGGCGTCCGCGCCTTCCAGGCCAACAACGAGGCCCTCGCCTCCGCCGCCCTCAATGGCTCGCAGATGCTCCCCTGCCGCGCTGTCGCCTGCTTCAAGAGCGTCGGCCTCCACGTCGCCGCCGACGCTCTCGCCCTGGCCAACCTCGCCGGCCCGCATGCCCAGGGCGGCTGCATGGTCATCGTCGGCGATGACCCGTGGTGCGATTCCACCCAGGTCCCCGCCGACTCGCGCTTCCTCTTCCAGCACCTGCGCATGCCCGTCATCGAGCCCGGCGACATCCAGCAGCTCAAGGACTGGATCAACGCTTCCCTCAAGCTCTCCCAGGCGTCGGGCCTCTACGCCGGCTATATCGTTCTCACCGCCCAGGCCGACGGCGGCGGCAGCGTCTGGTGCCGCCCCAACCAGTTCCCCACCATCAACCGCAACCAGCCGCTTGACATCGAAACCGACCGCATTGACCTCACCAAGGTGCTCCTTCCCCCGCGCACCTGGCAGGAAGAACTGCGGATTCCCGAACGCTTCCGGAAGGCCGTCGCCGCAGCGCGGGACCTCGGCATCAATCGCATCCTGCACGCGCAAGCCGCGCCGGGCAGCTCGCAGCTCGGCTTCATCGTCACCGGCATGGCCGGCCCCTACCTCGACCACGTCCTGGCCGATCTCGGCCTTCACGGCGCGTTCCCCGTCCTGCGCCTCGGCATGAGCTACCCGATCGACACACAGCTCGTCCGCGATTTCTCCCGCCTGTGCCGCAACATGATCGTCGTCGAGGAGCGTCGCAGCTTCCTTGAAATGAACATCCGCGACGAGGTCTTCCATGCCCTTCCCCACGCCGAGGCCGCCGACATCTGCTCACGCCTCTTCGGCAAGAGCTTTCCCGACGGCGCTGAAGGCATCCCCCAGGGCCGAGGCCTCAATGCGTCCGTCCTCGCACAGAAGCTCATTCCGCTGCTCAAGGCCCTTGACCTCCCCGAGCAGCTCCGCAACGGCCGCCTTTCCGCCGAACTCGCCCGCCTCCGCGAAGCCAGCCGCCCGCGCCTCCAGGTGTTCAACCAGAATGTCATCTCCCGCACCCCCACCTTCTGCCCCGGCTGCCCCCATCGCGACAGCGCCTCCACGTTGCTCGAACTCCGCCGGAACCTCGCCGACCCCGCCTACATGCGCGCCCGTCACGGCCGTGAACCGGTCCAACTCGTCGCCCACGGCGACACCGGCTGCTACACCATGCTCATGTTCCCGCCCACCGAGCAGCTCATGCACAATTACTCGGGCATGGGCCTCGGCGCGGGCACCGGCTCGGGCATCGCCCCCTTCATCGCCAACAAGCAGATCACCTTCATGGGCGATGGCACGTTCTTCCATTCCGGAATGATCGCCATTACCAATGCCGTCAAGGCCGGCCAGGACATCACCTTCATCATCCTCGAGAACGGCACCACCGCCATGACCGGCCACCAGGACCACGCCGGCATGGAACTCGACATGTTCGGCAACCGCCACTCCCGCCAGGACATCTACGCCATCGTCGCCGGCATGGCTGCCAGCGCGCCCATCCGGCTCGTGAAGATGTCCCCCGAAAGGCGAGAGGAATACTACAACGCTCTCGAGGGCGCCATCCTCGCCGACGGCGTCAAGGTCGTCATCGCAGACAAAGAATGCGGCATCACCTTCCACCGCTCGCGCCTCCGTGAGGAACGCCGCATCATCAAGGAGAAAGGGTACCTGCCCCGCAAGACCCACATGAACATCACCCCCGAGGTCTGCGAGGGGTGCCTCGAATGCACAAGGCAGACCGCCTGCCCGGGCCTGCTCGCGGTCGACACCGACCACGGCCAGAAGATCGACACCGACCTCACCTGGTGCGTCAACGACGGCGCCTGCGCCCGCGTCACCGTCAGCAACTCCGCCGGCACTTCCGTCAAGCCCTGTCCCAGCTTCGAGGAGGTCACCCTCATCCACCGCCGCCGCCGCCGATACCTCCTGCCCCAGCTTCACCTCGACAAACTCCCCGACCCTGAAATCCACCACGATATGTCTCGCCCCGGCTCAAGCTGGCGCTGCCATATGTCCGGCGTCGGCGGCATGGGCATCGGCACCGTCAGCGCTATCCTCGTCCGCGCTGGCCACATGCAGGGCTATCGCGTGGTCTTCCAGGAAAAGAAGGGCCTCGCCATCCGCAACGGCGGCACCTTCGCCCAGATCACCTTCGTCAAGGACTCCGCCGCCTCCGGCCCTCAGCCCTCGGCCTCCGACACCATCCACCCCACCACCGGCAACATCCCCTATGGCAAGGCCGACCTGCTCCTCGGCATCGACCTCCTCGAAGCAGCCCGCGCCATTGACCCCCGCGAGCCCTTCCGCGTCGCCACCCCGCAGCACACCGCCGCCGTCCTCAACCTCCACAAGCAACCTACCATCGGCATGCTGCTCGGCCGAACCGGCTTCGACACCGACGCCCTCCGCGATGAAATCTTCGCCCTCTGCCGTGAAGACCTCTCCTACGCCAATAACCTCGCCGAACTCTGCGAGCGGCGCCTCGGCTCCAAACAGTTCGTCAACATCCTCATGCTCGGCGTAGCCTACCAGCTCGGCCTCATCCCCGTCTCTGCCCACTCCATCGCCTGGGCCATCAAAGACACCATCCGCCGCGAGCACCGACGCAACCTTAAAGCCTTCAACATCGGCCGCAAGCTCGCCCTCGAACCCCGCGCCCTGCCCCCAAGGCCCCAGCCCGAAACCTGGGAACAGCTCGTCATCAACAAGGCCAGAATCCTCCGCAAGAGCCGCTTTTTCGGCCGCAAGTGGGCCAACGGCTACGAGCGGCTCGTCCAGTGCGCCATCAAGCAGATGCGCGGCCTTGGCGATGACCTCAAGTACGACCTCGCCCTGCGCATCTACGATATCCTCCAGTACCAGGATCATCGCCTCGCCCGCCGTTACATCGAACTTGTCCGCGGCGTCTACAGGAACGACTCCGCTGACCAGCACTTCGCCGCCACCGCCGCCGTCATCTGGAACCTCGCCAGGGTCATCCTCATCAAGGATGAACCCTACGTCGCCTACCTCCTCACCCGCGTCGAAAAACGCCAGCGCGACATCACCAAGTACAACGTCGACGTCGCCAACGGCGACCGCCTCGTCTACCGACACCTCACCAGCCCCGAATTCATCCTCTTCGGCCGGCGCTTCCGCTTCAAGATCACCACCCGCGACTGGATGCTGCAGATTGTCAGGCGATGCAAGTGGCTGCGGAAACTCCCCCGCTGGCACGAGCGCGAGACCGCCTTCCGCGACTGGTACATCGCCCTGCTGAGCCGCGTCGACCTCTCCTCCGAAACCTACGCCCGCTCCCTGCGCATCCTCAAATGCGCGGATGACGTCACTGGCTACCGCGAAATCCGCTATCCCAAAATGGAAGCCGCCCGCGCCGCCGTCGCAGCCGAATTGCCCCCCACCCCCGCCGATTCCCTCGAACCCTCATTGACCTGACCCAACCCCATCCCATTCTCACCGCGCCGACGGCGGGTCGCGGTCCTCGCGATTCCCCGAAAACAGCCGATTGTGCGCCCCGGGGGCGCTCGCCGCCACGCTGCCGTCCGGGTTCACCGCATACCCCAGGTCCCGCAGCGTCAACGCCTCAACGTGCCCATCGCAGAACGCCACGTTGGCCCGGCCGTTGTGGCGCGGGTCGGGCGCGCTTCGGTTCTCATCCGCTCGGTTGTTGTCATCGCACCGGTCGCAGTCCGGCGTCAGCCGCGGCGGATCCAGCGTGAATCCATGGTTGCCATGGGCAAGGTTGTCGATGTTGTTCCCATCGCCGTTATAGCCATGCCTCTGGCCGGCCGGCTTGCCCGCGGCCGTGCCCATCGCGTCGGCGAACATGACCGTCTCGGATGCCGCAATGCGCGACACCTTCACGGGATAATAGATCGGATTCACCACGCCCGTGGGCGTGCCCACCTTGTTTCGCGCGTTGCCCAGGAACTGGTGGTTGTACCCATACGGGTAATGCCGGCTGCTGATCCGCTCCGGCTCCGAAGGGCACAGAAAAACCGGATTGTCCACCGCCTTGGTGTTCTCATCCACCTGAAGCGGACTGGGTACGCGATAGCAGTACAGGCCCGTCTGCGCCCCCATCAAGGAGTACCACCGCGGCCGGTAACAATCGCCGTTGCCGATCCAATACACGTTCCTGGCCGCCCCCAGGTTGGGCACGCGCGCCGGCACGATCGCTCCCCGGTGGCCGTCGGCGTACATCATCCATCCTGCGGCGATCTGCCGCATGTTCGATGCGCACTTCACCGCCTGCGCACGCTGCCGCGCCTGCGACAACGCCGGCAACAGGATAGCCACCAGCACGCCGATGATCCCGATCACGGTCAACAGTTCCACCAGCGTGAAACCGCCCCTCCGCAACTCCCTTTTGAGGCTGTCCATGATCAGTCACCTTATAGCCAGCCGGCGGCGCCCCTGCAATCATTGCATCCCCCGCGCCAAGGTCTGCCTGCCCCTTGACTCGGCCCATTCTGCCTTGTATCAAACGGCCTCGCCGGGCCACCGTGGCCGGGCCACCCAAACACCCGCCCCGACTGCGTTCCCGCACCCGGGCTTCCCATTTGGAGCTGCTTCCATGAAGTTCGACGGCAACATCCTCGTCATCGGTCTCGGCGCTGTCTCTCGCTGCGCCATGCCCCTGATCTTCAAGCACATCCAGGTGGACCCCAAGAAGATCACGGTGATGGACTTCGCCGACGTCGGCGATGCCGCGAAGATCGTCACCGGCGGCGGCGCCAACTTCGTCCAGGCAAAGATCACCCGCGAAAACATGGCCCAGGTGCTCGCCAAGTACGTCGGCCGCGGCGACATCATCATCGACCTGGCCTGGAACATCGAATGCGCTGAAATCCTCCAGTGGTGCCACGACCACGGCGTCCGCTACGTCAACACCTCCATCGAGCTGTGGGACCCGTACGAAGGCGCTGCCCTGAAACACCCCACCGAACGCACCCTCTATTGGCGGCACATGAAGCTCCGCCAGATGTTCGCCCGCTGGGAGAACAAGAAAGGCCCCACGGCCGTGCTCGACCATGGCGCCAACCCCGGCCTCGTCCAGCACTTCACCAAGCAGGCGCTGGTTGACATCGCCAACCGCTGGCTGGTCGACCACCCGACCGCTTCCGCCCGCCGCGACCAGGTCGCCGATGCCCTCAAGACCCGCCAGTTCAACCGCCTGGCCATGAACCTCGACGTCAAGGTCATCCACATCTCCGAGCGCGACACCCAGATCACCAATCAGCCCAAGCAGGTCGATGAATTCGTCAACACCTGGAGCATCGAGGGATTCCGCGAGGAAGGCATCGCCCCGGCCGAAATGGGCTGGGGAACCCACGAACGCACGCTGCCCGCCCGCGCCTACACCCACAGCCACGGCCCGCTCAACCAGATATGCCTCGGCCAGATGGGCTGCCGCACCTGGGTCCGGTCGTGGGTGCCTTACTGCGAGATCGTCGGCATGGTCATCCGCCACGGCGAGGCGTTCAGCATCTCCGAGCACCTCACCGTCGAGGAAAACGGCGAGCCTGTCTACCGCCCCACGGTGCATTACGCCTACTGCCCGTGCGACATGGCCATCATCAGCATGTACGAGCTGCACATGCGCAATTACGAACTACAGCCGAAATTGCGCATCATGGAAGATGACATTGTCAGTGGCCAGGACATCCTCGGCTGCCTGCTCATGGGCCACGACTACAAGAGCTGGTGGATCGGCTCGATGCTCGACATCGAGGAATCCCGCCGCCTGGCTCCCGGCCGGAATGCCACCACCCTGCAGGTCGCCTGCTCGGTCGTCGCCGCCACGCTGTGGATGATCGAGAACCCCAATGAAGGCGTCTGCCTGCCCGATCAACTGCCCTACGAGTTCATACTCAAGCACGCCAAGCCGTACCTTGGCCCGTTCATCAGCGAATCGGCCGACTGGACCCCGCTCAAGAACTGGAAGCACCCCTTCGAGCATTTCACCGTCCGCCGCCCGGCCGAGGAGGATGTCTGGCAGTTCAACAGCTTCCTCATGAACAACCTGACTGGCGACGGGTACTGATCGGCGGCCAGCAGATATCCTGGTCGCCCTATCGACCGAAGGGAGCACGCCCGCCGGGGAAACCGGTTCCAGTGGGCTGGGACGCGACATCCTTGTCGAGTCCAGCGCGGAGCTGGTCTTCGGTGAGGAAGCCGCTCTTGTCGGTGTTCCATCCGTCGAACCATCGTCCAAAGCCGCTGACGAATTCGTCGCGGGTGAGCTGGCTGTTCTTGTCGGCATCCAGCGCGGCCAGGAACGCGCTCGCCAACGGAGCCTCGGCGCTCCCGCCGAAGCCGCCAGGGCCGCCCGGACCGCCGCGACCACCACCCCCGAAGCCGAGTTCCATGCCCCGGGTCCTGCCCGACAACTGGTCAGTGACGGACTGGATGCGAATGCGGACGAACGGCCTCACCGGCTTGGGCGGCGCGCCAAAGTTAAATCCGCCGCTCAGGGGCACGGTCTCACCGGCGACCGCCCTATCAAAGCGAGCGAGCTTCTCGGCTGATTCCTCCTGAATGGCAGGACGAATGGCCGCGGCTATGGTCTGCATCTGCTGGTCGAACCGCTCGGGCTGGAAGATCGTCTTGCTGAACTCATCCAGTCGCGCCAGGTAGGCCTTCTTGAACGCCTCCACCTTGTAGAGCCGCTCCAGGAACCGATTCTGCCCATCCCACGGGCGGTGAATGCTCAGTTGCTCACGCTGCTCCTGCGAGCCGCGCATCGGGAAGTTCCCAAACGAGCGATCCTGGTCCCAGGGGATGAAGGTGAGCTTATTCGTGTCGGGGTGCAGGTGCAGGTAGAGGTTCTGGCCGGGGCCAAGGATGCCATCCACGTCGGAAAGGTAGACCATGACGGCCATGAAACGCGACAACTTCTCCAGGTCGATGCAGTCGCCAACCTTCGCGGCGAACTCCGCGTCATCGGCGTACGTGATCAGGCGGCACAGGTTAAGCACGCGGCGAATCTGCTTGTCGGACAGGTCACCCTTGGGGTCGTAGGTCTGGTTGTAGTGCTTCCAGTCGATGCCCAGGTCGGCAAAGAGGCTCGGCGTGACGGGTTTGAGGAGGGCGCCCTTCTTCGTGCCCAGCACTTCGTCGGCGAAGTTCTTGTCGATGTTCTCGATCATCGAGTAGAGGCCGATGTACTGCCTGTCGTGCTTGCCCGTTACAGTCAGGTAGACCCGGGCATAGGCCGTGCGCGGCGCGGGCACGCCTGCTTCACGATAGAGGCGATGCGCGAGGACCTCGTTCATACAGGTCGCATCCGTGATGCAGTTGGCGAGGTTGAGGGTCGCGACGCCGGCGAGCTTCTGCCCCTTGACGTACTTGTTGAGGGACACCTTGAGGGGCCGTTTGAGCGAATTGCGCGAGTCGAGGAACGTGCCGCCACCCTTGTAGCGGACGGCGACATCCTTGTACGTTTGCCCCTCGAATTCCAGGTCGGCGTGGACGTAGACGAACTCGATGCCGAAGGCGGCCGCAATGCCGTTGCGCCCGCCCTCCGGCCCCTGGAGGTTCATGCCGAAGCCCCGCGGAGGGGCAACGTTGCTCACGCCATCGCGCAATTCCCGGTCGTCGACCACACCGTTTGTGTCCTTGTCCCATGCCGCAAACCACTTGCCGGCAAGGGCCGCAAACGCCTGGCGGGAGAGCCTGCCCTGGTCGTCCGCGCCGCCGAAGAAGAGCATGGGCGGGGCGAGCATGGGGGAAGACCGGAATGTGGGGCCACGGAAGCCGCCTCGGCCGCCACCAGGACCGCCACCGAAGCCGCCGCCCTTTGGCTCCATGGCTTCCCACTGCTCGGCCGTGAATCTCAGGTGCACGTTCCAGGCCGTGGTCTCCTGGAACAACTCTGACGGCATCTTGGGCAGCGGCCTTTTTGGCGCGGCCTCACCAGCATCAACGGGCACCGTGAACAGACTTACGGATGCCAAGGCTGCGAACGACATCAGACACGTTACGCAACGTATTCTGCTCGACACCATCGGAGTACTTCCTACGCAAATGGCGCAGGTCGGCGCGCCTATTCTGGCACGAATGAACCTGGCCAGGGACTACTGCACTGGTAAGACGCTGCAGAAGGCCCTTGTATTGCAGTCATTCAGCGACCTTGACACACATCAGCCGGCTCTGGTCGCGGATCAGCAGCCTGCCATCGGCAAGTGCCAAGGGCGCCCAGTTCTGCGTTGTGCCTCCCACTCGTGAAGCAACAGGATCATCACTTGATCCTGTTGCGCCTGCGGCGAGTAACGGTGCTGATGCAACGGGCTTGAACCCGGACGGATCAGGCTCTATGAGATACAGAGTCCTCGCGCCGTCGGTCGCCAGAATCAGGCCATCGGCCAGAATCATGCTGCCTTTGTCGAAGTTGGGCGAACGCCTCGTCTTCCACATGATCTTGCCATCCATGCCCATGCAGGCCAGGCCGTCACGTCGGCTGTTGGTTCCGTACTGAGCATAGAAATGACCGTTATGCAGAATCGGCGGTTTTGTCTGATCGCCGAATTGCACGGTTGTAAAAAGCTCCGTGGCGCTGTAGCTGCCATCTGATTTCTTACTGATCTTGAGCATAACGGCGCCGAGCTCATATCCCCCGACAACAAGCACTCTGTTGTCACCGGCATCAACGGCGCTCGGCACCGGAATGTGGCAGTTCCACTTATCATATTCCCAGAGGATTTTCCCCGTAAGCGGCTCGATTCCAACGACCTTGCCCAGGTTGCTTTCATCAGGGCTGGACCGCTGGAAAGGATTGGTTGAAGGAGTGATCATCACAACATGATCTTCTCCATTCACCGTGACGATGGCGGGGCTGACATAGCCTACATAGCCAAGGGATGGTGTCTTCCATTTCACATTGCCGGTGCGCTTTTCGTAAGCCACAACGCCTGCCTGGGGCGCTTGTGAGGCGACGATCAGCAAGTCGCCGTAGACCAGAGGATTCTGCGTGATGGCCCAGATCGGGAATCTGCCTGCGAGCCCGCCTCCACGCGCTGATCCGCCGCTTGGTGCTCCGCCGAAATCGGTCCAGACGTTCTTGCTCCAGACCGGCTTGTGCGTGTTGATGTCTATGCAATAAAGGTCGCCATTGTGACCGCACGAATAGACATAATCGCCTTCCACGGTGGGTACGCTTCGCGAGCCCGGAAACATGACGGTGCCTGCAGCGTCATAGGCGAAGTTCCAGAGCTCTTTGCCGGTGGAAAGGTCCAAACAACGAAGGTTGTCGCCCTTCCTGTCGTCCCGGTCGAGCAAGTACACCTTGCCGTTCTTGACAACGGGCCCCCCATAACCTCTGCCAACAGGAACCGTCCATAGAACTTCCGGACCCTTCTCAGGCCAGGTGCGAAGAATGCCTTTCTGGGCGGATGTGCTATTCCTTCTCGGCCCAAGATACTGCGGCCAGTCCTCCGCCCCGGCGCTGGAAGTGACCAAACAGCAGCAGCCGGTAATCGCCAAGGCCAGCCAGCAACGGGGTCGCATCGACCATGTTCTCATGAGACGACTTCCCATTCTGTTACCGAACCACTGGGCAGCGGTGACGCGCTCGCTCATCAATTGCTCCGCGCTTTCACGTCGTAGCAGAGCAGCAGATCCTGGTCGCGGATGTACAGCTTGCCGTTGGCGATGATCGGGTGCGACCAGGCTGGCTGGCGCGTGCGGTCGGGCTGCTCGAACCGGCCGTGCTCGACGTATTCCTTGGCACTGGGCTCGACCAGGGTCATCGTGCCCGATTCGTGGCGGTAGTAAAGCCGCCCATCGGCCAGCAGGATTGAGCCCTTGGGGGCCTCGGTCCGCGCGATCTGTCGCCCATCCCACAGCATGTTGCCCGTCTTGAAATCCAGGCAGACGAGATTGCCGCCGCTGTTGCCGCCGTCAGCGCCATACAGCCGGCCATCGACAACCACCATGCCGCCGTGGTGGTTTTCCATCCTGCGGACGAAATAGACTTCCTCGGCCTTGATGCCGCCGTTGGCATCCTTGCTCAGCTTCACCAGCCCGCCGCCGGCGCCGTAGGCCGAGGCGGCGAACACATGGCCATCCTGGTAGAGCGGCGTGGAGCAGGTGATGCCATTGCCGTTGGCGACCCGGTTGTATTGCCAGAGAAGCTTGCCGTCGGCCGCCGCCACCCCGATCACCGCTCGGGCGGTGAGCTGCACATACTGGCGCTGACCCTCAAAGTCGATGGCAATGGCCGAGGCGTAGCCCGCCCCCGAGCCACCACGCCCGCCGCCGCGTCCTCCTCGCCCGCCCCGACCGCCGGCGTCCGCCGCCGCGGTGGCGGGCATCTGGGTCTTCCAGATCGGCTCGCCCGTCAGCTTGTTCAGGGCCACCATCATGGCCTCCGGACCCCCAGGCGTGCAGATGAGCTTGTCGCCGTCAATGAGTGGCGATTCGTTATACCTCCAGGGCGGTACGATCCCACCGAAGTCCCGCGTCAGGCTGCGTTGCCACAGGATCTTGCCGTCTTTGGCCTGCATGCAAGCCAAGTCGCCGCTCAGCCCAAGGACATAAAGCCGCTCGCCGTCAACCGTCGGCGTGCAACCCGCCCCCTCCCTTCCCTGGGGCATGCCGCCTGACGCGGCCGCCGCAATGCGCGTCACCCACTGCTCCTTGCCATCGCTCTCGGACAGCGCCCAGACCACCTCGTCAGCGCCGCGGCTGCTCATGCCGTAAATCCGCCCAGCGGCGATAGATGGAGCGCCGTACCCTCCGCCGATGCCCGTAACCCTCCACGCCAGCGGCGGGCCGCCCTGCGGCCAGGCCTTGAGCAGTCCCGTCTCCTTGGAAACGGCATTGCGGTCGGGACCCTGCCACTGCGGCCAGTCGAAGGGCTCTGGCACTGCGGCGAATGCTGTCGTGCCCAGAAGGAGCACTGCGAGATAGCTCGTACGGTACTTCATCCAAGAACCTCCAAACGGATCAAAGCCTCGAAGGGTGCAGGAACCGCTCGCTCCTCAACACCCCTTCCAAACGCCGAAGTCGCCATCCTATTGCGTGCCCGCGACGATGCCCCAGTTCGGCCGCACCGGCACCTTCTTCTCGGAATTACGATAGCGGCAGTCGAATGTTGCCCTGAACCAGCCGGGAACGTCGGCGGGGCTTCAAGCCCAGCGCACAAAAAAGCCGGCCCCGAGTAAGGAGAAGGTTTACTCGGAAGCCGGTCTTTTCTCTCTACTTTTCTTGTCTTAACGAATTACGCAGCAAGCGGTTGCGTGGACAGATATAGGCTGAGCATGCCCCGGTCGAGTTCGTCCATGTCCATCAGGCGGCCGGCCACATCGTACTCTTTCTGGTTGACCTGATGAACCCGCGCCACCGCCATCCAGCCAACCCACTCGCTCTTGGGCCGCGCCGTCCGCTCATCAGACTCGATGAAGGGGCTGATCCCAGCATAAGTCGGCAAGCTCAGCCGCACTCGGATCTGCTGGTCGGGGCGAATGTTGGGCTGATCGGTGCGAATGCGCACTCCTCCGGAGGACAGATCGATAACCTGGCCCAACGTCGCCCCATTCTGCTGCCGCTGATCCCATCGCTCGACGGTAATCTGCTGCGGCTCCATGTCGTGCCGCCGATAAGCCCTGCGTTCGGTAAACTTCGATGCGGGATGGTCGAAGTGGGCGGCCTTCTTGGCGAATTCAAACGTGGTCATGAACGCTTCTCCGTTTTCTTCTGCCTTGGGGACATTTGAAATATCGGCGAAGTCTGCGGAGGACTTCTGTTAAAATAGATAATTTGGGATGACAAGGAGGTTATTCGATTATCGGACCAGTCAGATCCCACCGCTGCAACATACATCGCCAAACACCGGTCCAAACATGCGTCCAAGCCGTTCGGCCGATGATGATCGGGGGCCCCGCGTATGTTCGACAAGATAATCTGTACGGGACCTGCGCGATGGCCGCTAGAATGGCAATGCCGTGTCAAGACTCCTGTTATTGACCATCTTCGCCGTTTGGCTGGCCGGCTATGACGCGATGAGCCCCCCCGTGTGGGGCATGGCGCATGGGCTGGCATGTTTCGCCGCGGGGTATGTGGCGATTGTCCTGGTCGCCGCCGGGTGGGCCAGGATGCTGTCGCGCCATATCGATCATGAACGGCTTCACGCAGGCCTTCGGCGGTTCAACCGCGGGCTGACGGTCGCCCGGACCATGGTCCCGCTGTGGCTGGCGTTCGGGCTGTTCGGGCCGATCGGCTGGGGGGCCATCGTTTTGAAGTTCGTCTGGCCGGCCACGGTGATCGGCGTCCCGCATGGCGGTTCGGACCCGCCGATGCTGGCGCTGCCGGCTCTGATCCTGGGCACCGCACCGGCAATTCTGGCGTGGGTAGGACTTTGGTGGGCGCAGTATCCGGCCGAACGGGCCCTGCGCGAGCATTCGCTGATCGAGCAACTTGAACACGACATGCCCGTGCACGCCGCACCGGAACTGCGCGGTTACCTGCTGGCCAACATGCGGCAGCAGGTTCTGTTCATGCTGCTTCCCATCCTGCTGATCCTGTTGCTGCACGATCTTCTGCTGATCGGGACAAGAGTGGCGGGGCTGCGCATCGAGAATGCGGCGGCGTTCGACAACTGGGTGATGTTGCCGGCCGGCGTGGCGGTGTTTCTGCTGGCGCCCGAGGTGCTTCGGCGCGTTCTGGACACGCGGCCTCTGCCCGATTCGCCGCTGCGCCAGCGACTGGAGAGCCTGTGCCGGCGCGCGGGGCTGAAGTATCGCGCCATTCTGCTGTGGAACACGCAGTACAGCATGGGCAACGCGGCGGTGATGGGGCTCCTGCCGAGGTGGCGGTACATCCTGCTGTCGGACCTTCTGATCGAGACCATGACCGATCAGCAGATCGAAGCGGTGTTCGCGCACGAGGTCGGGCACATCGTCCACCGCCACATGCTGTGGTACACGATCTTCTTCGGCATCCTGCTGCTGGCGACGGTAGGACCGGGGCACTATATCGACCTGTGGGTGAATGACGCGATAGCGAGGCTGCCGCGGTATGCCCAGCCGGAGGCCATCCGCACCGCCATATCGATCGCCACGCTGCTCGGAACGATCGTCGTCGTATTCGGTTACCTGAGCCGGCGGTTCGAGCGGCAGGCCGATGTGTTCGCGGCGAGAATGATGGAAAGCGACTGGGGGAACGGCGGCCGCCCGACCGGGCCCGAAGGATCATCGCACGTGGGCCAGTATGGGGCGCGCGTGTTCGCATCGGCGCTGGGCCGCGTGGCGGCGATCAACAACATCCCGGTGGGAGCGCCAAGCTGGTGCCACGGAAGCATCGCCAACCGCATGGCCTACCTGGACCGCCTCAGCCACGATCCCGCCCGCACCGGCGCTTTCGACCGAACCATGTCGCGACTGTACGCCACCATGGTGATCGCGCTGATCGCGTGCGGAATGGTGGCGGTGGCGGGCGGGTAGGCGTATTTCCGGCACGCAATGATCGCGGAATTACTTGCATCACGCGAGTGAGCGCGTTAGTACAATGCGGGTGTGACGGACCGCGTCGACCTTTGCGGAGAATGCCATGAACCAGGGCCTGGTGGAGAGCGTACGGCACAGCCTGGAGGATGAGACGTCGGAGAACCTGCTCTTGCAGTTGAAGGAGCATGATCGAAATCGCTGGTCGGACGAGGCATTCGAGGCCATGAAGCTGGTGCTGGTGGCTCGCGGCTTGGAACTCCCGCCCCAAGGCGACCGCACCGATCGGCCAGCGGAGTGCGATGACGCCCGATCACCCAAGGTCGACCAACACCGGTGGATCGAGGCCGTCGTCGCGCTCGGACGTTGCTCCGGCTGGGCCGCCATCCTGGCAGGCGCAGTGCTGATCCTTGTCGATTACGGCCAGCATCGGGGATATGACCTTCACATCTGCTTCTTGGCGATTCTCCCCCGAATCCTCGCAATGGGAATAACCGTCGTCATCGCGCTCCGAGACAATCTGCTCCCGGCTGCATGGAAAGCGATTGTCGGCGCCCTGGCGCTGTCTTTAACCATATTCGCGATTGTGGAAGGATCGCTGGCCCTTCGCTTTGTCGGCAAACTGGGGATTCTCGAAATCCGGGATGACCTTCCATTGTGGCTCTGGAACGTTCGATCGATCGACGGTTTTCGGCCGCCGTATCACAATGCAGCCGCCGTGTCTCTCATCGTGATTGGGGCGATTGGCGCGCTGGCAATCGTCGCGGCGTGGGTCGGCGCTGTCATGCGAAAGCCATATCGGGCGTGAGCTTTCTCGGAATCAACACAACTGCTTATCCGCCGCTTTACGTGGCATGTCCGCCTGAATCGTCTGCTCAGAACACCAGCCTGCCTGCAATCGAAATCAACCGCTCGGCCGGCAGTTCGCTGATCAGGCAGACCCAGCGCTGGTTCCGCTCTGTCATGACCATCGTCAACTCGTCAATGACCTGCACATGATAGCTGACGCCATCCTGCACCACCGTTGGCGAACGTGGCAGTTTCATGTCCGATGCGTTGGCGACCGACATCGTCACCGGCACGCCCGCCTCCTCCAGCAGCACGCACGCGACCTTCCGATCCTTGATCTCCCGCATGCAGCACGCCATCACGTGGGCGTCGGGAGCCTGGGGCAGGTCGGGATGGTTGTCGCCGCCCATCGCCAGGATATGGCTGGCCTCGTCGATCGTGGCAACCCGGGTCACGGGCACATGCCCGGCCACAAGGTCGCGATGCATGCGCGCCATGACGGCGGGCGAGGCGAGCACCTGCTGCCCCGTCGTCAGCAGCAGAATGCCCGACGCCAGCGCTCCCACCATCAGCACGGCCGCAACGGCGCGCATCGGCCGAAACCACGGGGCCTGTACGCTGCGGCGCGCTCCCGGCAGCATCTCCTGGAACACGCGATCGAGCCCGGAGGCATCCACCGGAATCGCCTTCAGCCGGGAAAGCCGGTCGGCAATCGCCTGCTCCACCGCGTCGCGGGATGCGTTGTGTTGACTCATCGCTTCCTCCAGGAACAACCGAAACCCATCAAGCCCGGACAGACGCCACCCGCAGTTCGCGGGCGAGCGAGACGAGCGTCTCCCGCAGCATCGCCCGGCCGCGGTGCGCCCGCGACTTGATCGTCCCGACGGGCACATCCAGCGCATCGGCAGCCTGTCGATGGTCAATTCCCTGCACATCCACCAGCAACAAGGTCCAGCGAATCTCCTCCGGCAGGCGCTGAAGCGCATCGATCATCTGCTGGTCGGAGAAGGCGTTGAGCACCTGCTGCGGCTCGGTCCACTCTTCCTCGCCGGAATCGCCGCGATCGGGCGGATCGACCGCCGCATCCTCCAGGCTGACATGCCGAAGGGCGGCGCCGGCCGACCGCAGCCGATCGATGCGAGTGTTCCGCATGATTCGCGTGAGCCATGCCCGGACGTTGGTCCCCTCGGCAAAGCGGTGGATGCCGGTGTAGGCTTTCATCAGCGTCTCCTGCGCCAGATCCTCGGCATCCGCGGCGTTGCCGGTCAGGATCAGCGCAGCTCGCAACAAGGCCGCCCGGTGCGGCCAGACCACTTCCTGAAATCGTCGGGCTCCTTGCTCCTCTTTCATCTCAGGCTGCCGCCGGCCGCGGGCCTTTCCTATCACTGTTCCAACGATGAATGCCCGTTCTGAGGTTCAAAACCGGCGTCCCTGCGACACTTTAGCGCCCCGGGCCTCCATATTTCCAGCTAATCCACGGCCATTTCGAAACTTCTGTACGCCCTCTCACCATTTCAAGAGCGCCGGGGCCGACAACCCCGCCCTTGTGGAGCTTGAGGGATTGCCTAAAATGGTCCTCTGGGAAGACCATGATCGTTGACTGCCATACCCATATCTGGCAATCCCCCGACCAGCTTGGCAACTGGGTCCTGGGTGATTCCACGCGTGCTCCGAGGCTGTGCACATTCCGCACTCCGGGCGACCGGCCGACCTTGCACTCCATCCCGGCCGCGGACGCGGAGTACCACTGGGCCCAGTCGGCCGGAGTGGACAAACTGATTGTCCTCGGGTTCAAGTCGCGGTATCTCCGGGCGGAAATCCCGAACCGTTACGTCGCTGAGTATTGCCGGCGCTATTCTCAGAAGCTGGTGGGCTTTGCGGGCATCGATCCGACGGAAGCCTCGGCCACAGATGAACTTAAGACCGTCAAGGCCGATCTGGGACTGCGGGGGCTGACGCTGTCGCCGCCCAACCAGGATTTTCATCCGGCCGACACCCGCGCGATGCGCCTTTATGCGATGGCCGAATCCCTGGGAATGCCGATTCTGATCCATCCAGTCTCGCCCTATACCGAACAGGCGAAAATGGAGTTCGGCCGGCCAATGCTGTTTGACGAGGTCGCACGGGCTTTTCCGCGGCTGCGCATCATCTTCGCCCAGCTTGGGCAACCCTGGACGGAGGAGACGATCTGCCTGCTCGCCAAGCATGCCCATGTCTACGCCGATGTATCGGGGCTCCTGCGACGCCCCTGGCAGGCGTATAACGCGCTGGTGCTGGCCCACCAGTACGGCGTGATCGACAAGTTGCTGTTCGGGTCGGACTTCCCGTACACCAACGCCACGGAATGCATCGAAGCGCTTTACTCGATCAACCAGATGGCCCACGGGACGAACCTGCCGATCGTGCCGCGGGAGGCGCTTCGCGGAATCGTCGAACGGGAGACGCTGGCCCTGCTCGGCTTGTCATGAGATCCGCCATGATCCCGCGCCAAAACCCGCTGATGGCTCTTGCTGTGATGTTGCTGGCCGGCGTTGTCGGCTGCCAGTCCAGCGGCGGCATCGCTCGGATTCAGCCGATTGAGCAGTCCGGTCGGATACTCGAAGTGGACTTCGACAACGCGTATTACCGCAGCCGTGACGGCGAATATGACGTGATCCTGGTCGATGCCACCGGCGAGGCGACCGCCGCGGACCGTGCGACGGCGCGCGGTCCGCTGAAGCCCGTCGCCCTGGCGCCGCTTCGGCAGGTCATGCACCTCCGCCTGCGCTGGCGAGCCAAGTCGATGACCACCGCCAACCCGGCTTCGGTGAACACCGCGATCACCTGGTGCGTGCTGGGCCCGGATGGATCGCGCGAAAGCCTTGTCTACGAAGGCGAAGGCCTCGTGACGCTTAAGGATGAGGGATCGGCCAAGATCGTCATCATCCGCGAGTTGTCGCTCCATCCGGTTGCTCTGCGCGGCGACCTGGCCGACCCGGTCGGCTCTGCGGTGCTCACCGGAGAGTTCGTCGCCCAGCGCAACCCCACGCGCGTGGCCGAGACCGTCCTCGAGTTGCGGCAGCAGATCGGCCAGACCCGCCCCGTCACGTCGCCTGGGGCAGAAAAACGTACACCGCCGGATGCGTCTTCATCGCCGGTCGAATGAACGCCATCAACTGGCCATAGGTCATCGTATTGGGCGCGAAAACGTACACCGACTGGGAAAAGCGATCGCTCTGCTCGGCCAGCACTTTGGCTGTCTCTTCGGCTGACCCTACGGTGAACTTCAGGTCGCCCTTCCCATCGTTGTCGTTGAATTCATCGGCCGGCAGAATCAACGTGCCCGCAACCTGGCGGTCCTTCTCGATCAGGTGCAGTTCCCACGGCCGGCCAAGCCGCTTGCTGCGGTCGCGCCATTCCGGATTGGCGAAAAATGCGCGGTAATACAGGTGCCCGTCGGGCGGCGCATCCACTCGAATGCCTTCGGCCTTATCCAGCCCGGCAACCAGCTTGTAGAAGGCGTTCAAGCTGTCGAGTGTGGTGGCCTCATCGACGCTGATCGCAACGAACGGGTCGAATCCTTCCTCGGCCAGCTTGCCGAATGAAGCCAACACGTGAACCAATGTCCGGCCATCCGCGGCCGGCTGACCCTTGGAATCCAACAGCGTGTACACGCCGGCCTGCGGGTTGGCGCCGCCGGGAATGCTCGCCTTGAGGCTCAGGTCGATCACCCGCGGTTTGAGGTCCCGGTGAAGCGGCGACAGGATGATCGAAACCGGCTGTCCCGAAACGAAATGACACTCCGGGTTGAGCTTCAGCGAGCCGTACACCGCGCCCTGGGGCGCCTGCCGCGGCACATCCAGCACGGTCGATCGTTCGTTATAGTCCGACAGGATGCTCTTGGAGTCCGAGACATCCGCGGCGTAAATGTCCTTTCCCGAATCCGGCACGGTGATGCGGTGTGACCCGACAAAAACGAAACCCGTCTCCGGCAGCGGCTTGCCGGCGCGGATGTCAAAGATGATCCGCTCGCCGCGGACACGGCGCGGCTCCGGCTTGTCGTGCGGCTTGTCCGCAGGACCGGCATCGGCCCACTCGAACGTGGCCACCACACGCTCGCCGCGCGGCCAGTACTGGTTCGCCAGGTAATTGACCGGCCTCCCGGGCTTCAGACCGATGAACTCCAGTGCCCTGTGCACGTCCGACGGCCGGGCGAAGGAAACCGCCACCGCCTCGTAATCCTTGCCCGAATCCTGTGGAATGATCAGAAACTCGACCGGATCGCCGTGCCCGATGGACGTCGCCCGCGCCCACAGCCGCACCGTCTTGTCCGCTCTGTTGGCCAGCAGCCCGGGCAGCACAAGCCAATCGGCATCGCCTTTATATCGTTCCAGATTCACCCGGTGCGCACGCTCGGCTGCCTGCGCGGTTGCTTCGGCCAGCAAGGGATGAGCGGGCTCCGGCGCGCCGACCTGCGCCAACAGCGGGGCGGGGCAAAACGATATGCAGAGTAAGAAGATCAAGGTGCGGGAAATCATGGTGCTCCGGCAGTCTATACCGATCGGCAGGCCCCGGCGTTCATTACACCGCTCGAAGTTTGAAAACGGTGATCTCCGGCCGGCACCAGTTCAGAACCCGCTGACCGTATGAAAGACCGCGGTTCACATACAGGTGCCGGCCGTGAACCGCGTAATACCCCTGCGTGAAGTGCCGGTATCGGTGCGGGTAGAGCGCCCTGCCCAGCCTCGATGTCGCAACCTGCCGCCCGTGAGTGTGCCCCGAAAGCATCCATTGCCAGGGATACCGCAGCAACTCCACGCAGTTGGCCGGGTTGTGATTCAGGCAGATGATCGGCGATGACTCGTCCACCCCGTGATACGCCCGCTCGGGGTCGAGGTGGCCCGACCATTCGTCATCCAGCCCCACGATGGTCAACGCCCCACCCTTGCCACTGACGCCCGGCAGACGCCACGCCTCGTTGCGCAGCACCACGATCCCGCGCTGATGGAGGCACGCCTCCAGGTAATCGGCCCGCCGAACGCCCTCAGCCGAACCGTTCCGGCCATAGATGCTGTAGTCGTGGTTCCCCAGCGTGCAGATCACCGCTTTCGTGGCCCGCACGTGCGACAGGATCGTCGCGATGCGGTGCGCAAACCGATAGCCCCCGGTAATCAGGTCTCCGGTCACCGCCACTATGTCCGGCCGCAGGTCGTTGATCCATCCGATGAGCTGGAACAGGTATCGGTCCCATACCACCGGGCTGTAGTGTATGTCCGAAATCTGCACCAGCCGAAGCCCGTCCAGCGACGCGTCCAGCCCCTTCAACGCCATCTTCCGCCGGTGAATCTCCACCCATCGCCGATTCATCGGCAATGCGTGCATGCCCGTCAGTCCGACGCGAGCGGCGGTGTCCCATATCGCCTTGCGCCAGCGGAGCTGCCTGGACCATTCCGGGTCCTTCAGAAGATAGTCAGCCAGAAACCGCATCTGCCGTCACGCCCATCCGTGATCGATCATATCAGATCGAGCTCCCCCTGCATCTCCTGCGCTGCGTGCGAATCGCCCTTGCCCTTGGCGGCCTCAATGCCCGTTGCATACGCGCGCCGAGCCGCCTCGCGGTTGCCCGCCTGCATGTGCGTCTGCGCTGACATGTGATACGCCGCGATATACCCCGGGTCCTTCTCAATCACCCGACCCAGGTGCTCCAGCGCTGCCGGGTATTCTGCCCTGGCCCGGTGCTCCATCGCCAGCGCATACAGCAGAAACGGATCGTCCGGCTGCTTCTCCAGCAGCTCCCGCAATTTGTGCATTCGATCGGCCATGACAGCATCATTGTAGGGCCCCAGGACCCACCCCCGCCTCGCCGCGCCTTCTCAGATGCCCTCGCACGCCGCCCCCGCCGCCATCAGCCCAACCCAGTCCTTATCCCGCATGATCTCTCTGAGCACGCCAACTCGCATGAATCGCCTCCACTGGATCCCTTCCGTTGTGCCCCCGAATGAACCCGCGGCGACCGCCGCCGTCCGATAACCGTCGCCCCCGCGTTGCCTGTCGTCAACACCGCCGAATGCCGATGTATGCAGAGAACACGCGTTGCCCCCGGGCAACATGCAGCCCCTTGTTTGGAGCCGCCGAATGATGCTTCAATTGAACGCCACCCATAAGCCCCGACTGCTCATCCTGGATGAAGATCGCATCATCCTCCAGTCCCTCTCCCAGTTCCTCTCCCGAGAAGGCTACGATGTCCGGACCACCGACGACCCCGAAGAGGCCATGAGCATCATGGAAGGCCGGCAGATCGAGCTGCTCCTGGCCGATATCAACATGCCCGGCATCCGCCCCGCCGAATTCCTCCGAACCCTCCGCAAACGCTTCCCCCACACCCTGCCCATGATCATCACCGGCTACGGCTCCATCGAAGGCGCTGTCGAGGCCATCAAGCTCGGCGCCTTCGACTACCTCACCAAGCCCATCATCGATGATGAAATCCGCGTCGTCGTCGAAAAAGCCGTCCGCCAGCAGGCCCTGCTCTTTGAAAACCAGACCCTCCGCCAGCAGCTCGACCTCCGCTTCGGCCTCGAAAACATCGTCGGCCATGACTACAAAATGCTCAAGGTCTTCGACCTCGTCGAAGCCGTCGCCGACAGCCGAACCACCGTCCTCATGACCGGCGAAAGCGGCACCGGCAAGTCCCTCCTCGCCCGCGCCATCCACCACCGCTCCCCCCGCCGCGACAAACCCTTCATCGAGGTAAGCTGCGGCGCGCTTCCCGAAACCCTCCTCGAATCCGAGCTCTTCGGCTATGTCAGAGGCGCCTTCACGGGCGCTGTCGGCGACAAGCCCGGCCGATTCATGGCCGCCGACGGCGGAACCATCTTCCTCGACGAAATCAACTCCGCCTCCCCCGCCATGCAGGTCAAGCTCCTCCGCGTCCTCCAGGAACGCGCCTTCGAGCCCGTCGGCAGCAGCGAAACCCGCACCGTCGACGCCCGCGTCATCCTCGCCACCAACACCGACCTCGCCGCCCTCGTCGCCGAGCAGAAGTTCCGCCAGGACCTCTACTACCGCATCAACGTCGTCAACATCCGCCTCCCCGGCCTCGCCGAACGCCTCAGCGACATCCCCCTGCTCTCACAGCACTTCCTCCGCCGATTCCTCCAGGAAACCGGCCGCGAAATCCTCGGCTTCACCGAAGCCGCCATGTCCGCCATGCAGCGATACACCTGGCCCGGCAACGTCCGCGAGCTCGAAAACGCCATCGAACGCGCTGTCGTCCTCTGCCGCCGGCCCCATATCGATGTTGGAGACCTCCCCGACCAGGTCCAGGCCCAGACGCCCCGCCTCCCCGCACCCTCCGACCCCGCCGCCGCCGAGGTGGCCGATGT
>CAZMXI010000042.1:0-2353 GCA_964570205.1 uncultured Tepidisphaeraceae bacterium | reverse complement strand
CTCCCTCGAACAAGCCCTCGAAGCCCCCGAACGGAGAATCATCGAAAAAGCCCTCCAGCGCAACAACTGGAACCGCCAGGCCACCGCCGCCGAACTCGACATCAACCGCACCACCCTCTACAAGAAAATGCGCAAATACCGCCTCGATGTCGGCGAATCCAACTGACCCGCCCCGCCCCCCCTGTCAAAACAACCCCGCCTCCTCCTTCTTCGCCCGCTTCGCCTTCGGCGCCTGCTTGAACGACCGAATCTCCTGCTGCGCTGGCATGTCGATCCGCTTGCCGTGCAACAACTCCTCGATCGTCAGGATCTGAATCCGCGGATGCCGCGTCCCCGCCACCGACTTCGTCTGGAAAAATCCCGCCTCGGCCGCCTCCTTCCGCATTGCCGCCGTCGGCTGCTCGATGCAGATAAACACCCCGATCGCCGCCTCCTCCCGCTCGATCACCCCCCGCAGGTCGCGAATCTGCGATGCCGTCACGTGCCCCGCCTTCACCTGGATCACGATCGACCTCGCATCGCCATCGGCCTTGTCCATCATGTACAGCCGGCCGTCGATCCCCTGGTCCGCCCCTTTCTTCTGCTCCAGCGGCCGAGCCCCAACCAGACCCAACGCCCAATACTGGAACTGATACTTGTCCTTGTCGCCCGCCAATTGCCGTGCCGATTCCAGGTCCCTCGGCTCGCCAACCACATCGTACGTCTTGGCCACCTCGGCCCCGAACGAGTCGGCCAGGCGCACCTTGATCAGATTGATCGCCAGATGCGTGATGTCGATGCCGATCCAACGCCGGTTCAGCTTTTGCGCCGCCGCAATAGTCGTTCCGCACCCGCAGAATGGATCGAGAACCACCTGGTCCACGTTGGATGAGGTGGCCACAATGCGCTCGAGCAACCCTGTGGGCTTCTGCGTTGGATAGCCGAGCCGTTCCTGGGCTTGCGAATTGATGGGCGGTATGTCGGTCCAGACGTCGCCAAGCGGAATGCCCTCTTGTTCGTCGAGATACCGCTTCAACTGCGGCACTGCGCCAGGTTTGGTCTGAACAACAAGGCCATCGTCGTAGGCTTTCTGCATCCGGTCTCTGGTCCAGCGCCAAACGCGCGTGATTCCGAGAAACGGATAAGTGAGATTCGGGCGGTTATGGTTGGGATTGCAAAGGTTATCGAGACGATAAACGCGACCGTCGGGATCCTGGTGGCAGTACTTCACGGCGGTCTTCTCGGGGAGGTCGTCGTGGTCGTACGCGATGTATGCAGCGTCTTTGTTCCAGATCGCGTCACCGCTTCTCTGATACGCGAGGATGGTGTCGTGATTCGTTGGGAGCCGGCGGGTCATCAATGCCTTTGAGGGCGTGCGTTTCCAGATGATCTCGTTGCGGCAATTCTCCGGCCCGAACACCGCATCCATCACGATCTTGAGGTAATGCGAAGCCGTCGGATCGCAATGCAGGTAGATCGACCCCGTCGGCTTCAGCACCCGGCGCAGCTCGATCAATCGCAGCGCCATCATGCTCAAATACGCCAGCATGTCCGACCCGCCCAGAAAATCGTGGATGCCCTTCAGGCACTTCGCCACCCGGTCGTGCCCCGAGCGCAGCACCTCGGCGTATTCCTGCGCGGCCTCCAGGTCCCACGTCCACGTGTCCTCGAACGCCTTGATCTGCGCATGCGCCTGCGTCCCATCCTTCTCGGCAAACAGCACGTTGTAGTCAGCGTTCGAGTTGAAGGGTGGGTCGAGGTAGATCAGGTCCACCGACTCATCCTCGATGTAGCGCCGAAGGATCTCCAGGTTGTCCCCGTAGTAAAGCGTGTTCCGCGGTTGCTCGCTCATCGCCTGCTCCATCCTTCCCTTTTCGGGCAACTGCCCCCCAAGCCTGAAGCCATTCTGCCCCGGCCGCCCGCCCAACGCAAACCCCCGCGCGCCCCGCTCAAAAAACCACAAAGACCCTTGACAAATACCTAACACACTCCTATAATTCTCCCCTTCGCTCGCCCGTTGCCTACCGCAGCGGGCCCACCGCCCGCCCGCCATCCCGCACCTACCAAGTGCGGCATGAAAGGCCGGCGCATTAACAACCAGAAGGAGGGGACCATGCTCTTCACTACGGACCACCGGACCAGTGACCCAACCACTGACCACGGACCACTGACAACGGACCCCACACCCCCATTTCCCCCAATCCTCTGCCCCTCAACCACTTACGCCTCATCCATGTCCCACAATGTCCCACAATGTCCCACATTTCATTTTCACTTTCGCCGCTCCCCCACAAGGCCGCCTTCGTGCCTTGTATGTTTAAAACACCTTCAATGCGTTCTACTACCTCCCGCCGTGTCCGCAAGGCGAGGAGCG
>CAZMXI010000041.1:17021-29656 GCA_964570205.1 uncultured Tepidisphaeraceae bacterium | reverse complement strand
ACGCCCTGCTGGACTACATGCGCACCACGGCGGCCCTTCAGGAATACAGCCAGAAGGCGGGTGAAGACAAAGGCGTGCAGGTCATGGCCAGCGTGGAGAGCGTCGAGAACGCTGTGATCATCGGCAACGTTCTCGCCATGGTGGTCGCCGCGGTGGTCGCCACGCTCATCATCCGCGGGGTCAGCAAGGCTCTGAACCGGTTGGCCAACACGCTGGGCGAAGGCTCGAACCAGGTGGCGGCCGCATCCACGCAGGTATCGGGGTCGAGCCAGAGCCTTGCCCAGGGTGCATCGGAGCAAGCCGCCGCCCTCGAAGAAACCACCAGTTCCCTGGAGGAAATGTCCAGCATGACCAAGAAGAACGCCGAAACCGCCCAGCAGGCATCCAGCCTCTCGGCGGAAGCCAAGAGCGCCGCCGATCGCGGCAACCAGGCCATGCAGAGGATGAACACCGCCATCAACGAGATCCAGAAGTCGGCGTCCGAGACCGCCAAGATCATCAAGGTCATCGATGAGATCGCCTTCCAGACCAACCTCCTGGCGCTGAACGCCGCCGTCGAGGCCGCCAGAGCCGGCGAGGCCGGCAAGGGCTTCGCCGTGGTGGCGGAGGAGGTCCGGAACCTCGCCATGCGAAGCGCCGAGGCCGCCAAGAACACCGCCGCCATGATCGAGGAGAGCGTCACCAACGCCAAGAACGGCGTCGCCATCAGCGCCGAGGTTGCCAAGATGCTCGAAGAGATCACCGGCTCGGCCACCAAGGTCAACGCCCTGGTCGGCGAGATCGCCGCAGCGTCCAACGAGCAGAGCCAGGGCATCGAGCAGGTCAACACCGCCGTGGCACAGATGGACAAAGTCACCCAATCCTCCGCGGCCAACGCCGAGGAATCGGCCAGCGCCGCCGAGGAACTGGCCGCCCAGGCCGAACAGCTCCAGGGCGTTGTTGGAGAACTGCTGGCCATGGTCAACGGGGCCTCCGCCCGCAACACATCGACCACGCCGAGCGCTGCAGCGGCCGTCAGGTCAACCGCCGGGAAGCCCGCCGCAAAGCCGGTCAAGCCCCACGGCAAGCCCGCCGACCTGATCCCGCTGGACGGCGACAACCACAACAACGACTTCTCGGAATTCTCAAAGGCAGCCTAATGCCATGCACCACACCCCGGCCGTGCGGAAACGCACGTCCGGGGCTTACGCCGTAACCGTGAGGGAAACCTTGACCATGATGAACCGCAAATCGCACATTCTACAAGCCGTTGCATGCTGCGGCGCCCTTCTGCTGGGCTGGGCCAATGCAAGCGGCATGGAATGGAGCCTGAACCCGAGCCTCACAGCCAGGGAGAGCTATGATTCCAACGTCTTCCTGGAACACGATGGCCGGCTCGCGAATCGAGAATCCTTCGTCACGACGCTCAGCCCATCCGCCTTCCTGACGGGCAAGGACGACGATGGCTGGGTGAAGGCGGCGAAGCTGGGTTACACGGCGGACATCACGTTCTTTCACCAGGAGCCCAGCGAAGACAACGTCACGCAAATCGGGTCGGCCTCGTACAGCGCCAAGTCAGATCGCTGGATGTTCGAGACAACCAATTCGATCGTGCACATCGACGGCGACGATGAAGGCCCCCGCTATTCCGATCCCCACGGCCCCCCCGCCATGGGCGCACTTCAGGCACGGGACCGGCGCGACGCCACGATCTACCGCAGCTCGACGCGAGTGCAGTACACGCAGGGCGACTGGTTCTTCCGCCCGAACATCACCGCTTACGTGCACGACTTCCACACGCAGCACAAAGCACTGGCCGGCTATATGAACTATGTGGATCGCTATGACATCAACGGCGGCGTCGATGTCGGCCGGAAAGTCCTCAAAGACACGTACGCGGTGATCGGTTATCGCTACGGCCATCAGCACCAGGATGAGCTGATGACCAGCCCCATCCATTACGACAACACCTATCACCGCGTCTTGTTCGGGATCGAGGGCAAGCCCGCCAAATGGCTCCGCACCCATGTCCTGCTTGGCCCGGACTATCGCGAGTACGGCGACGACATCGTTCCAGGGGCCGACCAGGAAGACATCAAGCTGTTCGTCGACGCGACCGTCGGCATCACTCTTTCGCCGAAGGACGAACTCCTGCTGGTGGCGCGCCAGTTCGAACTGGTCGCATTCACCGGCCGAAGCGTCTACCAGGACATGACCTACCAGGCATCGTGGCGGCATACGTTCAGCACTTCGCTGGCGACGAACCTGCTGGCCAGGGCCTATGGCGGCGACTGGGAGGCCCCGGCCGTCCGCGTCGACTGGATCTACACCGTCGGCCTCATGCTGGAATACAAGTTCAACAACAAGTTCTCGGTGGAGATCGGCTGGGCTTATGACTGGGCCGAAAGCAACGTTCCCCACACCTCGGGCCGTGACTTTGACCGGCACGTGGTCAGCGCCCAGGTCAAGTACGCCTTCTAGCCCTCAGATGGAATCGGATTGACTCCATGGAAATCGCATTCGCGGATCCGTCGAGCCTGCCAGATGCAGCGGAGAGATGAGAATGCTGCTAGAGAGCCAGATCGCCATCACCGAAGCCGACTATCGCCGCATCAGCGATGTGGTGTATCGGCATTGCGGCATCAACCTGCACGATGGCAAGCGGGAGCTCGTTCGGGCAAGGATCGCCAAGCGACTGAGGCTGACCAACTGCCACAGCGCCTCGGCCTATCTCGATCAGGTTCTGGCTGACCCAGACGGCGGCGAGTTCACACACCTGATCGACGCCCTGAGCACGAATCTGACCAGCTTCTTTCGCGAGTCCAAGCACTTCGCCTACCTTGAGGAGCACTTTCTGCCCCATTTGCTGGAGACGAAGCGGCGGGCGGGCATCAGGCGCATCCGCGCCTGGAGCGCGGGTTGCTCCAGCGGCGAAGAGCCGTACTCTCTGGCGCTGGTCCTGCGAAACGCCTGTCCCGATACCGAGGGATGGGACATCCGGCTTCTGGCCACCGACATCTCCACCCGGGTATTGCGCGCCGCCCAGGCTGGAGTCTATGACAAGGATCGAGTGCAGAACGTGCCGCCGTTGCTGAAACAGCGGTACCTGGCAACCGTCCGGGTGGACGGCGCAAGCGCCTTTCAGGTTGTGCCCGCCGTGCGTCAGCTTATCCGCTTTGCGCATCTGAACCTCATGGAGCCATGGCCGTTCTCCGGGCCCTTCGACCTGATCTTCTGCCGCAACGTCATGATCTACTTCGACAAGCCCACGCAGCAGAGCCTGGTCAATCGCTTCTGGGAAGTCCTCGGGCAGGGCGGCTTGCTGTTCACCGGGCACAGTGAAGCGCACACCGGCATCCGGCATGACTTCCGGTACGTGCAACCGACGATCTATGCCAGGCCTTAGCCGTCGAGAGGTGATGTGTGACGATTGTGGTGAACATCTCCGACGCAAGGGTCAGCAAAGACGCGGCCGACACGCTGGCGACGTACTCCCTGGGGTCCTGCATCGGCGTCGCGTTGTACGATCCGGTTACGCACGTGGGCGGAATGCTCCACTTTCAGCTTCCCAACAGCAGCATCGATCCGGAGCGGGCAAAGCAGAATCCCATGATGTTCGCGGACACGGGGCTGATGCGCCTGCTGGCGGACATCGAGGGCATGGGCGTGAACAGGCGGCGGATGAAGGTCACTCTGGCCGGCGCCGCTCAGATGCTTAACGACAACAACCTCTTCAACATCGGCCGGCGCAACCACGCGGCAGTGCGGAAGGTGCTTTGGGCACAAGGTTTGTTGATAGACGGCGAGGATATCGGGGGCAATTCCCCGCGGAACATGTACCTGCGGCTGGCCGATGGGACTGTACAGGTCAAGGCCGGCGGAAAGACGATGGACCTGTAACGAGGGTGATTATGGGATACCGGATCCTGATCGTGGACGACTCCGCGACAACACGGGCGATTATCAAGCGGTCGATTCAACTGGCACAGGTGCCCGTCGATACGTTGGCCGAGGCCGCCAACGGCAAGGAAGCGATGAGCCTGCTCAGTGCAAGCCGTTTTGACCTCGTCCTGGCCGACCTGCACATGCCCGAAATGGGCGGGGCGGAGTTGACCGCCACCATGGCCGCGGATCCTCGCATGAGCGACATCCCCGTAGTGGTGGTCTCGGCCGAGCCCAGCGCGGATCGGCTTGAGGACCTCAAGAACCATGGCGTGCTCGCGTGCCTGCGTAAGCCGTTTACCCCCGAGCAGATACGTGGCGCCATTTCGGGCGTTCTGGGAGAGTGCCATGCCTGATTTGAACACCGACCAACCCGGTCTGATCGCCCAAATGCTGACCGACACGCTCGAGCAGATGGCATTTGTGTCGGCCTGGCCGGCCGAAAGCGATCCGCCCCCTCCGGAGCGACCGGTTCATGGGCTGATTGAATTCGGCGGGGACGGTTGCGGCCGGCTGGAACTGCTTGCCGACGAACGGCTCGGAGCGGTCCTCTCGGCCAACGCGCTGGCCAGCACGACCGATGATCCTGAAGCGATCGCCCGAGCGCATGACGCCATTGGCGAGGTGCTGAACATCGCATGCGGAGCCATGTTGCATGAGCAGGCGTCGGCCGGCCGCAGATTCGAAATGCGGCTGCCCCGGATTCGCACCATCGCGCCTGAACAGTGGATCGAGCGGATCAACGATGGCTATCAGGTCTTCGAAGCCGAGGGACTGGCCCTCGCCGTCCGCTGGAGCATGGAGCGGTAAGAAGTCATGACAGGGATCCCGACACACAACTCCTCCGCATCCGGCGCGCGAGCCATACGTGTGCTCGTGGTGGACGACTCAGCCGTCGTGCGGCAAATCGTGACCCGCGAGCTGAGCCGCGACTCAGCCATTGAGGTTGTCGGCAGCGCTCCCGATCCGTACATCGCGCGAGACAAGATCGTACAGCTCACGCCCGACGTGCTGACCCTCGACGTCGAAATGCCGCGAATGGACGGCATCAGTTTCCTCCGGACCCTGATGCGTTACCGGCCGATGCCCGTCATTGTGCTCAGCTCGCTGACGCAGAGCGGCACGCAGACGGCGCTGGACGCCCTTGCCGCCGGAGCGGTCGAGGTCCTGGCGAAACCGGGCTCCGCCTATTCCGTGGGAGACCTTGGTCAACAGCTCATCGCCAAGGTCAAGCTCGCGGCCAAGGCGCGCGTGCGAGCAACACGCGACGCCGTTCGCCCTGTCGCGACTTCGGGACTGCGCTGTACCACAGACAAGATCATTGCGATTGGCGCCAGCACCGGCGGCGTCCAGGCGCTGACGACAGTTCTGACGGGCTTCCCCGCCGATGCGCCCGGCACCGTCATCGTCCAGCACATGCCGGCCCACTTTACGGCAAGCTTTGCCCACCGGCTCGACGAGATGTGTCGGGTCGAGGTGAGGGAAGCGCGTGACGGCGACGCTGTCATTCCTGGGCGAGTGCTGATCGCCCCCGGGGGCCGGCACATGGTGCTGCACCGGTCCGGCGCCCGTTACCAGGCAGTTTTGCGCGATGGGCCGGAGGTATTCCATCAGAAACCTTCGGTTGAGGTGCTGCTTGAGTCGGTCGCGAAGCACGCCGGCGCCAACGCGGTCGGCGCGATTCTGACCGGCATGGGCGCCGACGGCGCCGGCGGGCTGCTGAGCATGCGCCAGGCAGGCGCGAGGACGATTGCGCAGGATGAGGCCAGTTGTGTCGTCTTCGGGATGCCCGCCGAAGCGATACGGAAGGGTGCGGCCGAGCGGATCGTGCCGCTGGAACAGATCGCGGCGTCGTTGCTGGAACTCGCGAGGCAATCGGCTGCCGCATGAAAACAGAGGGATTATGAGTACACACACGCTGGAGAAACCGACCATCAACCCCAAGCTCATTGCTCCGTTCGTAGAGGCAGTCCGCGAGGTCTTTCACACCATGGTGGGCGTCACGACGACGGTGGAGCGGCCTTTCCTTAAGGTCGATCCGGCGCTCAGCTATGACGTATCGAGCCTCATCGGCTTTTCCGGCGAGGTCAGCGGCTGCATCGTCGTCAGCTTCCAGAAGCGGGCAGCATTGAGCCTGACAACGGCCTTCGCCGGCAACCCCATCGACGAAAACAGCCCCGACTTCGCCGACGCTCTGGGCGAGTTGGCCAATATGATCGCCGGGTCGGGCAAAAAGCGGCTCGGCTTGCTGGCGAGCATCACGGTGCCGAGCGTGATCATTGGCAAGGGACATTCCATCGCAAAGCTCAGTGATGTGCCCTGTGTGGTCATTCCCTGCAAGACCGAAGTGGGCGACTTCGCTGTCGAGGTCAGCATCAAGCAGACGCCCGCTGCGCAATAGACCGAGGAGAGCAAGACATGAGAGTACTGCTGGTCGATGATTCGCGCACGATGCGCAACATCCAGAAGAAGATTCTGACGGAACTGGGAGCCACCGAGTTCGTTGAGGCTTCCGATGGGCTGGAGGCGCTCAGCGCCATCGCGGCAACGGCCGGCGGCTTTGACGCCGTCCTGGTCGATTGGAACATGCCCAATATGGACGGACACACTCTGGTGCAGCGCATCCGAGAGAAAGACAAGACCACGCCCCTGATCATGGTCACCACCGAGGCGGAGAAGACCCGCGTGGTGGACGCCATCAAAGCCGGAGTAAACAACTACGTCATCAAGCCGTTTACGCCCGAAACTCTTCTGGACAAGGTCCGTACGACCCTCCAGAGGCTGAGGGCGGCGGCGTAAGCCCCGCGGCCGCATTCGGCCACCGCGGGAGGAGACGGATCATGAACGTCGAACAACCGCAGGCAAGCACAATGCTCCCTGGAACGATGAGCGGGCGGATCGACCTGCTCATCGAGCTGAACGAAGAGCAGCCGTCCGCGGGCGGCCATTATCAGCACAGCCGGATCATGACTGTGGAGGCCGGCCAATCCGTGGCCCGAGTCCAACCCCAGGAGGAACAAGGCCCCGACGCACCGGTGTGCATCGGCGCCAATGTTTCGATTGCCGCCGACGGCCGCACGCTCATTGCCGACGCCACCGGCCAGCTTTGTCTGGATCACGGGCGCATCTGGATTGAGAAGGCTCTGGAGATCGATGGCGATGTCGACTTCGCTACCGGCAATATCGATTTCGCCAATGATGTCGTCGTTCGCGGCAGCATCCTGGACCTGTTCCAGGTGACCTCTGGCGGCAGCGTGCTGGTGGGCAAGACCGTTGAGGCTGCCACGGTGCGGTGCGGATGCGACCTTGTCGTGCGCGGCGGAATCGCCGGAAAGGAGAAAGGTTCCTGCGTCGCGACACGGGACATCCGGGCCCGCTACGTCAGCAACGCGCACCTGGAGGCGGGCCGGAATATCGTGATCGAGTCCCAGGTGAGCAACAGCGTTGTTTCCTGTGGCGGGCGGTTGCGGGTTGATGGTCCCATCCTGGCCGGGCAGGTTTCGGCCGTGGGAGGCATTCGCTGCGACATGGTCGGCTGCGAATCCGGGTTGCCCACAATCCTCTCGGCGGGAATCGACGACTCGTTCGAGCGGTCGTCGGCCGGGCAAGTCGCGGAGATCGAGCACAAACTGCTCCAGGCACGCAAGGTCCGCGACACCGTAGAGCCGCTCCTGCGCAATCAGAAGCAGTTGACCGCCCCGCAGAAAGAGAAAGCCACCGAGTTGTTGTTCGAGGCCAGCGAGGTTGAGGAGCAGGCGGCCAAGAAGCTCGCCGAACTCCGAGCCCAGTTCGAACACATCCGCGCCTGCGGCAAGCAGATGATCCACGTGAAGCAACGAGTGAACGCCGGAGTGACGATCCGCCTGCCCGGCGTAGAGGCCATCATCGCCTTCCCGATTGCTGGACCGGTCCAGTTCGTTCCCCGGGAGCTCGCAGGCCAGATCCGGATCGCTGCCGTTCACGTCGCCAGCGGCGCAGCCATGCCGCTGGAGACGCGGCCGCGGAAGGAACCGGCCTCGATGGCGGTGCAGCGACTGCTTGCCCGCAATGGTTCCTGAGTCATGGACGTCGCCTACATCAATCCGTTTCTCCGCGCAACACGCAGCGTCTTCGACGTCATGCTGCATGTGCCGGTGCGACTCTCCCGCCCCGCGCTGCGCGATCCTCGTGATGAGGCCAGCCGCGCCTTTCGCATCTCGGCGGTGATCGGCCTGAACGGGCCGGTCATCGGCCAAGTCGTGCTCAGCCTGCCGCGGCGGGTGGCGCTGGCCATGGCGTCAGCCCTGGCCGGCACGCCCATCACCCATTTCGACGCCGATTGTCATGATGCTTTGGCCGAGATCGTCAATATGATCGCCGGCGGAGCGAAGAAGGACCTTCCCGGCGGACAGGTTAGCCTCACAATTCCGACCCTCATTCCCACCACGGAAGTGGTCTATCCCGCGTCTTTACCCATCCTTGTCCTTCCGTTCGACAGCGTGCTCGGCCGATTCATTGTCGAAATCACGCTTAACCGCGGAATTCCTGCAAAGACTCGGATCGCCGGGTAGCCGCTCTTGAGCCACGCCTTCGCGAGGGCCTCATGACATTCTCAGGCGAGTCGAGCCGGTTAAAGAATGGCGGACATGCCGGTAGAATGGCCGCATGTCTCCCAACCGGAACCGCATGCTGTTTGACCCGGACTTCTGCGAGAAACGATGCCCCATCTGCACGCGAGCGAGGCAAGGACATCGACTCGCCCTATTCCTCATGAAGATTGAGATGATGGTGACACTGGGCGGCTGCCCCTGGGGAAGGGCCAGACGGCGAAAATACGGCGTCCAGCCCAACGAGCCGCTCCCCTTGAACCAGACCCGGGGGCCGGATAAGCGTCCCTCGGACCCAACATAGGTCCATGCGGCTGCCGAAGCCGTCATCGAGTCCATCGGCATTGCCAGCCCGTTAGACGGTTTCACCGGGAGAATTCCAGCACGGCGACATCCTCAGCCTCCAGTATCAGGCCCAGTTGCCCCTGGTTCACCGGCACCTCTTTGCCGCTGACCCGCTCACGACAGTGCGTCGCCTCAATGCCCTTCAACTGAATTGTCACCTCCTTTTTCTGCCTGCTGTTGTTGAACACCGTCAGATGCCGTTCGCCGAATCGTTCGACATACACCTCGGTATCTCCGTCGCTCGCCCCCGTGACGGGCCGCCATCCCGCCTCGGCCACCATCCGGCACAGCGGCACGTATTTCCTGAACAGGTCACGATCGCGGTTGTAGAGGGCTGGCTGGCTGAAGTAATGCCCTTCCGAGGCGTTGTGGCTGAAGAACCCGGGAAACATGCCATAGGCGAGGCATCGCTTCATGTACTTCTCCACATGCGCGTGGCTGAAGCGCTCAAATCGGGTGTTCATGAGGAAGCAGTAGGGCTTGGGCCCGCACAGGATGCGTCGATAGAGCAGATCATCGTCCGACATCGGCCGCCAGGTGTTGCCCGGATTCCAGTCGGTCTCCGTTCCCATCACGTCAAGTTGCGGCGCCAGCCAGCAGAGCCGGGTGGGCGTGGAGTTGGCCATCATCAACTTGCCCATCCCACGCACATCCCGGGCGATCGCACGCGCGTATTCGAAGGCAATGAGCCCGCGGAAGACGGCGGGACGGCGTGTGTCGGTCGAGTACGTCAGTGGCGTGTCGGCCGCCGCGAAATGGCCGCGGTTGAAATCCAGTTCATCGGTCACATACCCCTCGCTTGAATCGATGTACTCGCCATCCAGGTTGCCCCGCGGCCCGCCCGAATAGAGTTTCTTGCGCAGTTCAGGGTTCCACTTGTTCCTGAAGTCGGTCGCATCTCCACCGATGCCCGGCGATGAATTCATGCTCCACACCGCGCCGTAGCACCATGGCGTATCCAGCAAGCGGGCGACGAACTGTCCATTCTCATTGTGATATCCACTGGCAAGCAGCGCCCGGGCATGCGCATCCCCCGCCGCCGCCAGGCGCGTGGCCTCGGCCAGCGCGTTGGCATGTGTGTGCGGGATCTGCCTGGACATCTTCATCCACCAGGTCATGGGCTCGGTATAGCGGAAGGTGATGATGTCATGGGCGTCATCCCAGGCCGTCTCGTTGTCACCTTCCTTGAAACGAAAGCCGAAGTCCTCCCAGCCCTGCACATCGCTGATCTTGTGGAAGGGCATCCACAGCCCCTGGCGGGGAATGCGGCTCCGGAAACACTCCGGGTAGTTCTCGTACAGCCCCGCCACCGCGCCGCGGAATCCAAGTGAGCCTTCAAAGGTAAACGTGCAGAAGGCCAGAGCCGCTTTGCGCTGTTCTCGGGTCAACGCCACATCGAACGCGATATAGAGCTCGCCGGTGCCCCCGTTGTAGCCTACCCTGTAGATCGCCGGCCTGCCCATATCCAGGGCAATGGCCTTCCCCTGGCTTCCCTGGTTGACGGCTGCCAACGGATATGTCGAAAGCAGGCCGATCGAGCCGGCGGAGATCCGGCTGGCCATCACGTAGTCCCGCCGATCGCCGGCGTGCTCCTGCCGCCGTGGCCCGGCCAGCCAGTTCCAGTTGCCAGCGCCAACGGCCAGCGTGTACATCAGCGTCAGGACCCGATCCTCCTCGCCATCCCACCCCACCTCCGCCGTATGAAATGTCGCACGCCCCACCTGCCGCTGTGTGGCCTGAAGCTTGATCCCCAGTGCCTGGCCTTCCTCAAAACGATGAAAATCCGAACCGCTTGCCACATCACGAATCAGATAGCCGGCCCTCGCATCACCCGCTTCCACCGGCACACCATCGAACCAGGTCATGCCGTCCACGGCATCGGCCTGGATCAACCGCGGGTCGCGGAACATCGCTTTGCCGGAGTGACGCCTCAGCAACAAGTGATAACTCACCTGCTTGATCGGCTTAGTCGGGAATATGCGTACCTCGCCCTTCTGCCAGTCGTGCGATCCCGGCTTGAACGCGGCCACTTGCCCCCACAACGGCGTGCCATCCGCGTACAGGATGTCGAGGTACAGCGAGTAGTCGTTGTCGCGCGATCCGCCCACGTTCTCGGCCCTGCTCCAGGCTGTGGCGATGATCGGCCGCGGCACATCCTGATTCACCACGACCGTCTGGGCAAATCCTCGCTGGATCGCGGCATCAGCGCCATTGTCGCAGACCAGTCCCCCCTCGCCAACCGGGCCGCCTCCCAGGGCCTTCCATCGATCCGGCTTGATCAGGTTCTCCCCGGCCGGCGGCAGTCGCACCAACTTGCGCGCCACATCGGCCCTGGCCACTGATGCCAACAGAAAGACAATCACGCAGGAGGAAATGCACCGGATCATCCCGCCCACGATATCCCGGCCGCGAGCGCCCGCAAGGCGCACCGTCACCACCACCTCCCCGCTGTGGATCGTACTCCTTCGCCGAGGGAGCCCATTACAGACTTCGGCTCTTGCCGGCGGCATGCGAAAGGGTCCTAATTGTCGATCATCCCGGCACATCGGAGACACTGGCGTGGCGGGCATTCCTTGGCTGGATGAAGCAGGCCGGCGGGCCGACCTTCACGCCCCGCGACACTTGTCCAGTGCGCTTCTGAGCAAGGGCAACAGCGACCAGAGCGAGGGGCGTTCACAACTCAAGGATTTGGCGGGGATTGGCAACAAAAGACCCCATCCGGCGGGGACGGGGAAAAGAGCGGGCGATGGGATTCGAACCCACGACGTTCGCCTTGGGAAGGCGACATTCTGCCACTGAATTACGCCCGCGATGCCAAACTCGATCCATCGAACGCCGACGTACCGGCTCTTCCGATCCCTACCGGCCACCACAGGACGCAATCAGTATATTCGGCCGCGCATCCAGAGGCAAGGCACATGAAGTCATCCACGACTTGCGTGGTCGAACGAGCCGTGACGGCCGCCGATGGACGCGCCGGCGCCTCGTCGGCCGTCAGTGTGCCGCCGCTCAGGATCACTCCACCGTGACGCTCTTGGCCAGGTTGCGGGGCTTATCCACGTTGCAGCCCCGCGCGACCGCGGCGTGATACGCCAGCAGTTGCAACGGCACCACGCTCAGCAGTGGCTGCAGCGCTTCATGAGCATGCGGAATCTCTATGACATGCTCGGTGTAACGCCGGATGTGCTTGTCTCCCTGCGTGGCCACCGCGATGATCCGCCCGCCGCGGGCGCGAACTTCTTCGATGTTGCTGATGACCTTGTCGTATTGCACGCCTTCAGTGGCGATGAACACAACAGGCATCCCTTCATTGATCAACGCGATCGGCCCGTGTTTCATCTCGGCCGCCGGCATCCCCTCGGCATGGATATAGCTGATTTCCTTTAGCTTCAGCGCTCCTTCAAGCGCGATCGGATAGTGATAGCCGCGCCCCAGGAACAGCCAGTTCTCGCGATGGCACAGCTTCAGCGCGATGTCGCGCACCAGGTCGCTCTGCTGCAGCACCTCCTGCATCTGGTCCGGGATGGCGCACAGTCCGTCGATCAGCTCCTGGCACACCGACTGGCTCATGAACCGGCGCCGTCCCAGGAAGATCGCCAGCATCGTCAGCACGACGCACTGCGCCGTGAAGGCCTTGGTGCTCGCCACGCCGATTTCGGGCCCGGCGTGCAGGTACACGCCGGCATCAGTCTCCCTCGCGATGCTCGAGCCGACCACATTCACCACGCCCAGCGCCAGCGCCGCCTTCTCCTTGGCCTCGCGCAGCGCCGCCAGCGTGTCGGC
>CAZMXI010000041.1:1401-17011 GCA_964570205.1 uncultured Tepidisphaeraceae bacterium | reverse complement strand
GATCGCCAGCACCACCGTTCCCTCTTCGACAATCGGGTTCCGATACCGGAACTCACTGGCATACGTGCATTCCGTAACCACTTTGGCCAGGTCTTCGAACAGATAATCCCCCACCAGCCCCGCATGCCATGCCGTGCCCTGTCCGGTCAGAATGAACCGCTTGGCCCGAACCAGCTCGCGTGCGTGATCGGCGACGCCGCCCAGAACGATGCGCCCCTCTTTCGGTTCCGCCCGGCCGCGCAGACAGTTCCTCAGCGAGTTGGGCTGTTCAAAAATCTCCTTGAGCATGAAATGCTCGTACCCGCCCAGTTCATACTCCTCCAGCTTGTTCTCCAGATGCTGCACCACCGGCGACACCGCAATGTCGTCGATGGTTCGCGTCCGGAAATGCCCAGGCCGCAGAATCGCGATCTCGTTGTCGTTCAGGTAGATCACCTGTGTTGTGTGCTCGACGATGGCGCTGGCATCGGATGCGACAATGTACTCATCCTGCCCCACCCCGATGATGAGCGGGCTGCCCTTGCGGGCCACCACCAGCGTGTCCGGCTCATCCTTGCACACCACCGCAATGCCGTAGGTCCCCTCCACCTCGTGCAGAGCCCCCTGCACCGCCTTCATCAACAGCGAATCGTTGCCATGTCCGTTCTTGGCTTTCATCTCGGCGTACACATCACCGATCAGCATCGCCAGCACTTCCGTGTCGGTCTGGCTGGCGAATCGATGTCCCTTCTCGGTCAGGAACTGCTTGAGCGCAGCAAAGTTCTCAATGATTCCATTGTGAACCAGCGCAATGCACGAACTGTCGTCCAGGTGCGGGTGCGCATTGATCTCTGTCGGTGCGCCGTGCGTCGCCCATCGCGTATGCGCCATGCCGATGCACGCCGGCACCGGGATCGGCGACTTGTGCACTGCCTCCTCCAGCACCGAAATCCGCCCCACTGCCTTGCGAATGTGCAGCCCGCCCGTTTTATCCACCACGGCCAGCCCGGCCGAATCGTATCCACGATACTCCAGCCGCTTGAGCCCCTCGATCAGGAGTGGTTGAGCGACTTTCCGCCCGACGTATGCGATAATGCCGCACATCTTGTGGTTTCTCCGTATCCGTGATGCGTCCGCGACGCTCCGGAAAGCAGCGCCCAGACGTCCGCGAAACACCATGAGCCGTCGATCAGCTCAATTACGTGCAAATGCGGGACCAAGTGGACTCAGCCATTGCGCTGCCTCAACACGATTCGCGCTAGGTCGTCCGCGACATTCTGACACCCTTAGGGGTGCCGACAGCAACAGCGCATATCGTCCACTCTATGAGTTATTTCGGCCGACAGCCATGCGAATTGAAGCGGAACCCCGGATTTTCCTGGCCTGTGCCCATGCCCATAACAACGTCCGCGCCCGCGGCCTTACCAGACATAAACCCTAGAATTAACATGGACTTATTCAGCGACACCCGCCGTAAGAACCTTGATCGGGCATCCCCTTTGGCGGTCCGGATGCGACCCACGAACCTTGAGCAGTTCGTCGGGCAGGAGCATTTTCTCGGACCGGGCAAGCTCCTCCGCCGCATGCTTGAGGCCGACCGGCTCAGCAGCGTTATCTTCTATGGTCCACCCGGCACCGGGAAAACCACGCTCGCCCAGCTCATCGCCGTCTACACGCGCTGCCATTTCGAGCAGGCCCACGCCGCCGCCGCAGGCGTCAAGGATGTCCGCCTGATCCTCGACGCCGCCCGTGACCGCCTCGGCCACACCGGGCAGCGCACCGTTCTCTTCCTCGACGAAATTCACCGCTTCAACCGCGCCCAGCAGGACATCCTCCTCGCCGACGTTGAAAACGGTCTGATCGTGCTCGTCGGCGCAACCACCGAAAACCCGTTCTTCTCAGTCAATTCGCCACTCATCAGCCGCAGCCAGGTCTTCCAGTTTGCGCCCCTCTCCGAAACCCAGATCCGGAGCCTGCTTGAACGCGCCATAGCCGACCCCGAGCGCGGCTTCGGTCAACTTAACATCCAGGTCGATGCACAGGCCCTCGACCATTGGGCAAAGACCAGCGATGGCGATGCGCGCCGGTCGCTCATGGCCCTCGAAATCGCCGTGCTCTCGCTACGAAACGAAGACCCGGCGGCGACCATCCACATCACGCTCGATGTCGCCGAGCAGTCCATCCAGCGCAAGGCGATCGTCTATGACGCCACCGGCGACGAGCATTACGATGCCGCAAGCGCATTGATCAAGTCTATGCGCGGCAGCGATCCTGACGCCGCCATCTACTGGGTCGCCAAGATGCTCGAGGCCGGCGAAGACCCCCGCTTCATCGCCCGCCGCATCGCCATCCTCGCCAGCGAGGACATCGGCAACGCCGACCCCCAGGCCCTCGTCGTAGCAGCATCCGCTTACCAGGTCGTCGAGCGCATCGGGATGCCCGAGGCGCAGCTTACCCTCGCCCAGGCCGCCATCTACATGGCATTGGCACCCAAGTCCAACGCCTCGGCGTTGGCAATCTGGTCAGCCATGAAGGACGTGCGCGAAGACCGCACCATCCCCGTCCCCAAGTCCCTGCGCGACGCCCATTATCAGGGCGCCAAGCGACTCGGCCATGGCGACGAGTATCAGTACCCACACGATCACGAGGGCGGTTTCGTGCAACAAGACTACCTCGGGGTCGATAAGAGGTATTATCGGCCGACCGATCGCGGCATCGAAGCCTCGTTCCGTCAGCGCCTCGAACAGATGCGAAACGCCGATAACCTGCCTGCGGCGAATGCACGCGACGAGAACAGCGCGGATTAGTTATAATTGGGGCGAAGAGTGGCCGGGATCGTCTACGGAGGTGTTGCTTGGCGGAGTCAAACAAATCGGCGGTTCGCAACGCGCTGCGGCAGAAACTGGCCGCGATGGATGCGGAGAATCGCCGCCGCGCCAGCGCTGACGCGTGCTCGCTGTTGACCGCCAGCCCGGAGTTCAAACAGGCGCGCATCGTCATGCTCTACCTGAGTATGCCGACCGAGGTCGACACCGCCGCCCTGGCCCTTCGTGCGTGGCAGGATGGCAAGACGGTCGTTGTGCCCAAGGTGAGTTGGGACCAGCGACGCATGATGCCTGTCGAGATTTCCAGTCTCCAGACCGTCATGACCACCAGTGGCCCCGGCGTCCGCGAGCCGCTCGCCGGCAACCCCGTTCCAGTCAAGTTCATCGACCTCGTCATCGTCCCCGGCCTCGGCTTCACGCCCGGCGGACATCGCATCGGCCGCGGCATGGGCTTCTATGACCGATTCCTCGCCCAGGATGAATTCATGGGCCTGAGCTGCGGGTTGGCCTTCGAGACGCAGATCACGGATGATGTGCCCGTGCTTGACCATGACATGCCGCTGAGTATGCTGGTCACGGATCGTGGAATTCGACGATTCGCGTCGAATCTGATCGTCAGGTGACGCTCGATCAACCTTCCAGCGCCGCCGGAACAAGGAGGTTCCATGAGTCGCTCTCGCCGCCGGGGAAGCCGTTTTCTCGCCTATCTGCTTGTGCCTGCCCTGGCAGTCGGTGTTTTTGCCGCCGTGCGCCATGCGACCAGGACCGAGAACGGCTCGCTGCCGCCTATGATGGCCATCGAACAGACCCCCCAGCCGCCAGCCGAGGTGAAACCTCCCACGGCCGTCCAGTCCGCGTCGCCCATCCTGACCACCACCACGCCAACGATAGGATCAAGGTCCGCGGCGGCCGCGCCGGCGCCCGCCGCCGCGCCCCGGCTCGAAACGCCCCCCGCCGTCGTGCACTTCGCATCCACTGGTGCGCCCCTGGACGATGCCAGGAAGCTTGTCGATCTCGGCGACCTGCCCAGCGCCCGGCGCACCCTCAACGACGCGATGCTCAACGGCAGACTCGCCGGCGACGACGCGGCCTCCGCCAGACAACTGCTGGAGCAGATCAACCGGCAGCTCATCTTCGAGCCCCGGAACTTCAAGGATGACCCGGCCGCCGTCGCTTACACCGTCCAGCCCGGCGAATTGCTGACCAAGATCGCCGCGAGGCACGATGTCACCTGGGAACTGCTGTGCCGGATCAACAGCATTCCCGATCCGCGCAGGCTTCGCGCCCTCCAGACCATCAAGATCGTTAAAGGCCCGTTCCACGCGGTCGTGAACAAGAAAACCTTCACCATGGACATCTACCTCGGCGCTCCCGGCGGCGCAGGTTCCATCTTCGTTCGCAGCTTCCCCGTCGGCCTGGGCAAGGACGGCTCCACCCCGGAGGGCCTCTGGCTCGTCCAGCCACACAGCAAGCTCAAAAACCCGACCTATCACAGCCCGCGCGGCGAGGGCATATTCGCCGCCGACGACCCCAAGAACCCCCTCGGCGAATTCTGGATCGGCCTGAGCGGCATCGACGGCGAGGCGCAGGGCAAGAGTTCTTACGGAATCCACGGCACGATCGAACCCGATTCAATCGGAAGAGAAGCCTCGATGGGCTGCATCCGCCTCAAACCCGACGACATCGCCCTCGTTTACGAACTCCTTGTCGAAGGGAAGAGCAAGGTGCTCGTCAAGGACTGAGCTCCGGAGTACAGGTCTGCAACAGACGCCCCGCGGTCGGGCCTTCGCATTCATCGGCGGGCCGAAGACGGGTATACTGTCCGCAATGAGCCACCCACACGCTCAATCGGTGCTTCGCATCAACATCGCAGCGGCCGGGCACGTGCTGGAGTCGCTGGCATCCCTGGAACACGATCTGCATCGCGCCGCCAATCTCGTCTCCCAGTGTCTGCTCTCCGGCGGCAAGTTGATCGTCTGCGGCAACGGTGGCAGCGCGGCTGATGCACAGCATCTTGCCACCGAGTTCGTCGTGCGCTACAGAGATGATCGCCCGCCTTATCCGGCTATCGCACTGACCGAAAGCGGGCCGACGCTCACGGCCATCGGGAATGATTACGATTTCGACGAGTCCTTTGCACGCCAGGTTCGTGCCTTCGGCAAGTCAGAGGATGTCCTGATCGCCCTCACCACCTCCGGCCAGTCGCGCAACATCATCAAGGCTATCGAGGCCGCCAGAGAGATCGGTATGCGCAGCATCGCGTTTCTCGGCAAGGGTGGAGGGCTCACCCGCGGTTTGGCAACGGTGGACTTGGTCGTGGACGCCGCGGTGACAGCCAGAATCCAGGAAGCGCACGCCCTGCTCTACCACACCCTTTGCGAGATGATCGAGCCGTCGCTCGCGGGCCTGCCCGACCAACCGAGATAGATGGAAGACCGGCCGTTGAACCGGTCTTTCACGCCTTGACCTGCCTGGGTCCATGTCACAGCCGCTCATCGCTCGCGAGCCGCTCGCGAGCGGTTGCGTGCTTCGCCCCCTTTCCGACCGGCCTCGCGGGCCTCGTCGGGAGTGAACTCGTGGGCCGTGCCCCGCACATGGGCGGCCCGGCCTCCCATGCTGGCGATCTGCCGCTGTTTCTGGCGATCCATCGATGCGAATCCTCGTTTGCTTGTGCTGGCCATCATAGGGCTCCTTGCTCCACCGTCCCTAACAGACCGAATTCCCGCAATGGCTCATCTGGGTCGTCCTGGCCAGTCGGACCCTCTCCCGACTCGCCCTGCGGCAACGGCGGACCCGGCTCCGGAACCTTGCCCCCGCGGGCCTCGCCGCCCTCGCGGCCGATCGCCGCCATGTGGTCCCGATCACGGCTGACCGCTTCTCCTCCACGACGACCGATGTCAGACATGTGGTCCCGATCACGGCTGACCGCTTCTCCGCCCTTCCGGCCAATCGAGGCCATGTGGTCTCGATTGCGGCTGACGGCTATGCCGCCCCGCCGGCCCGCACGACGAGCCTCATCGGGCGTGAATTCATGCGCGGCGCCCTTCATGTGGGCTGCACGGCCACCTTTGCTGGCAATCTGCCGCTTTTTCTCCGCATCCATCGCTGCAAATCCGCGTCTGCTTGATTCGGACATGATTTGGCCTCCCTGGTACAACTCTGGTAGCCAGCACCCCTGAAGAACGTTCAGCGGCAAGACCGCTCCGAGCGGCCTCGGCTCCAGTCGCCTGGTCCTGCTGGCGAGACTCCTGGCCTGCAACGTATGTGCCACCATCCGCAGGCCTCGGTCGATGACGACCCCGCCACGCCCCTTGGCTAATACGCCTATCACGAATAGAATCAAGCCTTTCCCGCTTATTCGATTACAGAGAAGGTGCGACACAAATGCCCATTAGCTACGACGATTTTGCCAAGCTTGAACTGAGAGTCGCGACCGTTGTGAACACCGTAACCGACTGTTGCGCTGATCGCCCCGTTGGACTGGATGTGGATCTTGGCCAGCGCAAACAGCGTCTGTGCACCCCAGTGCCACTGCCGGATTCGCTTGCCGGATCGCAAACGATCGTTATCGCGAACCTCAACCGGTCCCCTGTGGCCGAACAACCAGCCGGCGCGCCTCAACCGGCGTTTCCCGCGGCCAGCGTCAGCGACGAGGAACTGGCCAGAGTCGAGTTCCGCATCGCCAATGTGCGTGAGTGCACGCCACACCCCAACGCCGATAAACTCCTGGTTCTACAGATCGACCTGGGCGATGAACAACGGCAGATCTGTGCGGGGTTGCGAGCCCATTACCAGCCCGAACAACTCGCCGGCAGGCAGATGGTCGTTGTCGGCAATCTTGAACCGCGGCGAATGCGCGGCGAAATCAGCCAGGGAATGATGCTCGCCGCCACGGACGAGGCCAGCGGGCGCGTGATCTTCCTGACGCCCATGCACCCGGTGCCTGCGGGCAGCCGCGTGCGCACCGCCGACGGCTTCTTTCTCGCCATCCATCCGGATGGGCCGGCCTCACCCATCACGCTGGCCGAGCCGGTTGCTCCGGGCAGCAGCGTCAAGTGATGAATGAAATATGCTCAGGGAGTTGCATATCTCGAACCTGGCTGTCATAGCCGACGCCCGCATCGAGCTGGTGGGCGGGCTGAACTGCTTCACCGGTGCAACCGGCGCCGGAAAGAGCCTCGTCATCGGGGCCGTCGAGGTCCTGCTGGGCCTGCGCAGCCCGGCCGAGATGCTGCGGCCGGGCGCCGAAGAAGGCCGGGTCAGCGGCGTTTTCGATATCAAGAGTCGCGACCTGCTGAAGAAGATCGCAGACCTGACCGATATCGACGTCGTTCAGGATGGCGGTGAAGTGCTGCTCACTCGGAGGCTCTATGCATCGGGCCGGACTTCTGTCAGCCTCAATGGGTCGCCCGTGACGCTCGGCATGCTTAAACAGGTGGCTGAACACCTGGTGGATGTCCATGGCCAGCACGACCATCAGTACTTGCTCAAGCCGGCCAACCAGCTCGACGTGCTGGATCAGTTCGGTTCGCTTGCCGGATTGCGACAGGACTATGCAGCGTTCTACCAGGAACTCCAAAGCGCCAGGCAGCGGCTTAATGACCTGACCACTCATCGTGCACTGCGTGAACAGCAACTTGAGCTGTACCGGTTCCAGGCCGGCGAGATCGACACGGCTGAACTCGATCTCGCTGAGTACGAGGAACTCCAGGCCCGTTCACGCGTGTTGAGCAACCTGGAGAAGCTCAAGAAGGACGTATCGGCCGTACACGGCAGCCTTTACGAAATGGATGGCTCGGTCCTCGAACGGCTGAAGATGATGGCCGGAATACTCGGCGAGTCGTCCGAGCTGGACACGAGCCTGAAGGATGTCTCGCAGTCGTTGAGAGACGCCACCATTCAGTTGGAGGAAGCCGCGTTCGACCTTTCACGCTATCTCGACCGCCTCGACTTGGACCCCGGTGAGTTGGCCGAGGTCGCTGATCGGCTGAACGCAATCAACCGGATTCTGAACAAGTACGGCCAGACGATCGAGGCAACGCTTCAATACCGCCAGGAAATCGGACAGCGAATATCCGAGTTGGAGCAAGCCACGGACGATCTGTCCCTTGCCAAGAGTCAGATAGCCCCGCTGACCGAGAAGCTCAAGACGCTGGGAAAACAGCTCAGTGCCGATCGGCAGGTGGCGGCAAAAAGGCTCTGCCCACTTGTGCTCCGGCAGTTGGCCGACCTGGGCATGGAGAAGGCGACATTCACCATCGCGTTCACATCGCCTCCGCTTGCGGACGGCCTGCCCGCCACGCCGAGCGGGTTCGACCAGATTGAGTTCACGGCGCAAACCAACCCCGGCCAATTCCCCCAACCCCTGCGGCGCATCGCGTCAGGCGGCGAACTGAGCCGGATCATGCTCGCCCTGAAGAGCATTCTGGCGCAAACCGACCGGATCAGCGTGCTCGTCTTCGACGAAATCGACGCCAATGTCGGCGGCCGCTTGGGCAGTGTAATCGGCGAGAAGTTGCGTAACCTCGCAACCCATCACCAAGTTCTCTGTATTACCCATCTACCTCAGATTGCCAGCTATGCGGATCTTCACCTGACCGTCCACAAGTCGGTTGAAGATGGCCTCACCCAGACCACCGTCCGCCCGATAGCCGGCACGGAACGTGTCGAAGAACTTGCGGAGATGATCGGAGGGCACCGCATCACCGAGACCACCCGCGCCCAAGTCCGGGAGATGCTCGAAACGGCCCACGCCGATGCCCAGCCCCGACGTAAGAAGCCCTCCACCGATGTAAAGCGCCCCGACAGAACCCACCGCTAAGCAGAAACGGCGCAGAATGTAGCCGCCCTATGCCACCATGAGGGATTCCTTGGATGCCAACTTCAGTTCTTTGCCCGATTTATGGAACACAGCCATGCGATACCATGAGTTTCGTCGTGGGTGCGCGCTGGCTCTCCAGCCCCCTATGCAATCCAGTAAACCGGCTCCGGCCGCAAACGCTGGCTCCGGCACAGGCGATCCGCCGAAGCTGCGGGCTTACCCACCCGCTGACGTGCCCGGCGGATCGCCGTTTTCTCTGCGCTAGTCACCCGCAACCCTCAAATGCTCCGGCATCGCCTGTAGCACGCCCTCCCGATCGACGCAGGCGATGGTGGTCGATGCTTCAGCAAGCAGACTCTGGCCACGCCGCAACTCATAGGCGTGATCAATCCGTACCGCAGTGGTGCGAACAACCTTCGTCGTCAACGCCAACTCGTCATCAAAACGCGCTGGCGCCTTGAATCGAATCTCGGCCTTCACAACGACGAAGAATATCCCCTGCCGCTCAAAATCCGCGTAGCTGTACCCCATCCGGCGCAACAACTCGATTCGGCCCATCTCCATGTACTGCAGGTATCTGCTGTGATGCACATAGCCCATCGGATCGGCCTCTGGATACCGCACGCGCAGGGTAATCGTGTGTTCCATCATCTCGACGGTATCGTGGCATGAACCGTCAGCCGGGGCAAGACGGTCGCATAAGTCGGCCTGAACCCGCGAATTGCGAGACGACGATTTTTCGTTTTCCGTTGCTGCCCATTTTGTCTTCCGGAGATCAACTCGACTACACTTAGTGCGGTATGGACATCCGGGTTCACAGCGAGCACCTGCACAAGCATCATGGTGCAACCGCAAGAAAGCCTGGCTCGTAAGTTGTGGGCACTCGCCCTGTCGGCGGCCCTTCATGGCTCTCTTTGAGGCACATTCATGGCACGAACCGCAACTCTGATCATCGACGACAACAAGATGGAACTGCCCATTGTGGAGGGCTCCGAGCACGAGAAGGCCATCGACATCCAGAAGCTCCGCGACCAGACCGGATACATCACGATCGATCCAAGTTATGGCAACACCGGCTCATGCGAGAGCGCCATCACCTTCATTGACGGCGAGAAGGGCATCCTCCGCTATCGCGGGTTCCCTATCGAACAACTCGCCGAGAAGTCCCGGTTCATCGAAGTCGCCTGGATGCTGGTCTTCGGGCGACTGCCTAAGAAGGACGAGCTGGACCGTTTCAGCCGCCGCCTCACCGTCAACGCCCACCTCAACGAGGGATTTCGCCATCATTTTCAAGGCTTCCCGGTGGACGCCCCCCCGATGGCCATGCTGTCGGCCATGATCAACACCCTTTCGTGCTTCCATCCGGAATTCATGGATCTGAGGGATGCCGAGACCTTCGAGGAAGCCGCCGCCCGCCTGATCAGCAAAGTCCGCACCATCGCGGCCTACTCCTACCGCATGTCGCGGGGGCTGCCCTTCATCTATCCCGATCCCAAGCTGAGATACGTCGCCAACTTCCTGCACATGATGTTCTCGATGCCGTACGAGCCCTACGTGGTCGATCCGGACATTGAGCGAGCCCTGAACGTGATCCTGCTCCTTCACGCCGACCATGAGCAGAACTGCTCGACATCCACCGTCCGCGTGGTGGGGTCAAGCAAGGCCAACCTGTTCGCCTCATGTGCCGCCGGCGTGTGCGCCCTCTGGGGCAGCCTCCACGGCGGGGCCAACGTCGCGGTCCTCGAAATGCTCGAACAGATCCACCGTGGCGGCATCTCCGCGGAAAAGTACATCGATTTGGCCAAGGACAAGAACAGTGGCGTGAAGCTCATGGGCTTCGGCCACCGCGTCTACAAGAACTTCGACCCCCGCGCCAAGATCCTCAAGGAATCCTGCGACAAGGTGCTCGCCAAGGTCGGCGTTCAGGATCCCCTGCTCGATATCGCCCGGCGCATCGAGGAAAAGGCGCTGAACGATTCCTACTTCGTCGAGCGCAAGCTCTACCCCAACGTCGACTTCTACAGCGGCATCATCATGAAGGCGATCGGCATTCCCGTGAACATGTTCACCGTGATGTTCGCCATCGGCCGAATGCCGGGCTGGATTGCCCAGTGGAAGGAACAGCACGACGATGCCAACTCCAAGATCGCCCGCCCCCGCCAGATCTACACCGGACCGACGATTCAGAATTACATACCCATGGACAAGCGGTAGCCGCTGATGCGGCGAACAAGACCAGGGCGAGAGGGGTCCACCACCGCCGCTCTCGCCTGTTCCTTCTGCCCGAGTCGATGGCATGCGGCCATCCCAACAGAATACGCCCGGTACCCCATCGGAAGCTTGTGAATCTACGAGCTGCCCTCTTGTGGCCGCTGCTACAGCTCGGCCGCGATCAGGCTGGCAAGCTCCGACCGCTCGCTCTTGACCATGGTTACGTGCCCGACAATCGTCTTGCTCTTGAGGCGTTCGACAAGGTAGGACAGGCCGTTACTGCTGGAATCGAGGTACGGATCGTCGATCTGCGTGGGGTCGCCGGTGAGGACCAGCTTGGTGCCTTCGCCGACACGGCTGGCGATGGTCTTCACCTCATGCGGGGTGAGGTTCTGGGCTTCATCCACGATCATGAACTGGTGCGGAATGCTTCGCCCGCGAATGTACGTCAGCGGCTCCAGAACCATCTGCCCCGAATCCAGGAGCTGCTTGATCCGCTGTTCCACCGTCGACAGCGGCGCATGGCTGGACTCGCCGGACAGGCGATTGGAAAGCAGGTAGGAGACGTTGTCGAAGATTGGCTGCATCCATGCCGTCAGTTTCTCATCCTTGTCTCCCGGCAGGTAACCAATATCCCGCCCCAGCGGCATGATCGGCCGGGCGCACAGCATCTTCTGGTAGGCCTGCTCGTTCAGTGTCTTGGTCATCCCAGCGGCCAGCGCGAGCAGCGTCTTGCCGGTGCCGGCCGATCCGATCAGCGTCACCAGCTTCACCGAGTCATCCAGCAGCAGGTCCATCGCCATCGTCTGCTGGAGGTTCCTGGGCATGATGCCGAAGATGGGCGAACGCCGTGGCCGAACCGGCACCACCACACCCAGGTCATTCTTGTACCGCCCCAATGCGGAGTGTGAATCATCCTGCTCATCCTTTAGAAGGATGAACTCATTGGCGATCAGGGGCTGCTCCGGCGACAGTTTCACCTGCTTCTTCGAGAACAGCTCATCAATCACCGCCGTCGGCGCCCGCATCTCTCGCCACCCCGTGTACAACCGCTCAAAATCAACCTTCTGCGCCTCGAAATCCTGCGTCGTCAGCCCCATCGTGTCGCTCTTGATGCGGGCGTTGATATCCTTGGAAATGAACACCACTCGCTTGCCGGCGCGATGCAGGTTATACGCGCAACAGATGATGCGGTTGTCAGGGGTGTTCGCCGTCAGCCCGGGACACAGCTTCTGGTCCTCATCCAGCACCACCCGGACCCGCCCGCCCGTCTGCTCAACCTTCACCCCGGCCGACAGATCACCCGCTTCGCGCAACTGGTCCAGGTGCCGGATCACGGTGCGGGCGTTTCTTCCCAGGTCGTCGTTCGCCGTCTTGAACTTGTCCAGTTCCTCGATCACGTCGAACGGAATCACAACCTCATTGTCCGCGAACATAAACAGCGCATTGGGGTTGTGCAAAAGGACGTTCGTATCCAGGACAAAATGCTTGATGTGGCCGTTGCTGGTCTGCGTCATGGTTGGGGCTTTCTGCTCCTTTTAATCGGTCAATCCCCCAAGCCAGGAGAGTACACGATCTCTCGCTCGGAACAAGATGGTTCACGCCGATAACCCCGCCCAGTCGCCCGGCATTCAAGGAATCGCCGCAACCGCGTACAATCGATGGTTCGTCGCGATGTAAATCACGCCGTTCGCAACGGTTGCGGTTGCGGATATCGGGCTGCCCAGGTCGATCCGATGAAGCACTTTCTTCTCACGCCCGGCCGCCAAGACCCAGAAATCCCCCCGCCTTGATCCAATATAAACCTTGCCGTCCGCCGCCAAGGCCGACGCCCAGCATTCTCCGTCAAGCTGGTGCGTCCACACATTCTTGCCCGTTTTCAGATCCAGACAGTGCAGGTTATGGGCCGAATCCGCAACATACGCCAGTCCATCATGAATGGCCGGCGTCGTGCAGCAATGGCTCGGCATTTCGTACGACCAGATCAGCGCCGTGTCGGTCACGTCGCCTTGACGGCCCGGATCGATGCACTTCATCCACGACAGCCGCTTGCCCCACCACACATCGCCCCCCGCCGTCACATACACGCGACCTTCATGAAATACGGGCATGCTCTTGATGTTGCTCGCGCTCTCCCGCCGGTTGCCCATCCAGCGATGCACGTTCTCCTTCGGCGCGGCCGGGTCCATCTCGAATTTCCATACCAGCGACAGTCTGTCCACCTGGCCTTCCGGCGGCATGGATGCCACCGGCTCAAAGGCATATACGCACCCATCGCCACCGCCGAAGAACACCTGGTTCCTGCCGGCAACCTCGCCCATCGCAGGGCTCGACCACGTGCAGTGAACCGTCCGCGCGCCCATCCCCTCGTGGTCGCGCGCGAGCAGCCGCCCGGTCTTCTTGTCAATCGCCACCAGGCTCGGCGCATCCGGCTTGCGGATCTTCCGATGCGTATTATCCACGCCGTTGGAGGTGTTCACGTAAAGCACATCCCCGTGGATCAGGATCGACGAATGCCCCGCGTCGTGCGGGTAGATCCCCGCCTGCCCCACCAAGTCATATAACCAGACAATGTCCGCATCGGTCTTGCCCAGTTCAATAAGGTCCCTCCCCGACGGCGTCTGGTGCTCTGCTTCATCCCGAAACGGCCCATCATTCCCATCGGCCAGTCCATTCAGGTCCAGACACACCACCTCGCCTCGATTGGTGACCAGATAGCACCGGTCGCCCTCTACGCTCGGCGGCGACACAATCCCCCCGCCCGGCCAATCGAGATACGGGTCCGGCCCCATCTTCGGAACCACAAGCTGCCAAAGCATGCCGCCCGACTTCTCGTCGAGGCACAGGAGAATGCCACGGTCGCCTGAATGTCGAGGATCACGCGGCCGATGGTTGTTGGTGCCGATCAGCACCTTCCCATTCGCGACGATCGGCGTCGCATAGGTCTCCGACCCCAGTTCCGCCGTCCATCGCACGTTCTTCTTCGTCTCCGGATCGAACGACGCCGGCAGGTTTGTCTCGAAGGACACCTGGTTCCGTGTGTATCGCTGCCCCCACTGCGGTTGATCGGCACCTATGCACACGGCCGCGACGACAAGGATGCCGGGCAGAAACATCAAACGCATGAAATCGCTCTCCCGCAGTACGGATTATGGCACCGCAGACCGACACGGACGCGGGGCCAGTTGCATTCTTTTACCACACCCACGCCGCCAGCGTTATCGCGATGTGTCGCCCTTTCTCCGCGCCGCCATCACCTGACTGGTCCGCAGGTTGCTCAGTCTCGGCTCCAACCCCGCATTATGCAGAAATCCTCTCAAACAGCGGCCGCCCGTCATTGCCCACCCGCGTCCCCAGGTGCGCCAAGTCCTCCTCTTCAAACCGCAAGTTCCTCGAATAATCCACCGCCGCTGCCAGCCCGCAGCGCACCGCACCTCCCCATCGAACGGTTCTTCCCGCAAATACACGCGACACATTTCCCGGTTCCCCCGCGCCCCAGCTTCCTGTACCCATGCGTCATCGTCGGTTGATACAGGCTCGTCGGCAGCGCCAACCCCGGCCGATATAGCGCGCCCGGTTGATCCATCGCATCTCCTTCCCCAGCATCGTCCCACCCGCCCCGCCTTCGCGTCAACGGGACCGTTCTGCCGCCGTATGAATCCTCTTGATCCCGGACAAGCTGGCGCCGCGCTGATCTCATTTGACATCCCCATCCTCCCCCGATACAAGGCGGCGGGGCCAATTCGTCGGCATTTGCGAGGTATTCTACCCATGTCCAGCAGACTTCGCGTCGGAATCATCGGCACCGGCATGATCGCCACCGCCGCCCACATTCCCGCCTGGAAGAATCGCGCTGATGAGGTCGAGATTGTCGCCGTGGCCGACATCCTCCACGACCGCGCCAGCCTCATCGCCGAAACGCACGCCATCCCCAGCGCCTACGGCGACTGGATGCGCATGCTCAAGGAGGCGCGCCTCGACATCGTCTCCATCTGCACACCCAACTGCTACCACAAGGAGCAGGCCATCGAGGCCCTCCACGCGGGCGCTCATGTCCTCTGCGAAAAACCCGTCGCCACCAGCCACGCCGACGCCCTCCGTATGTTCGAGGCCGCCGATGCCGCCAAGCGCATCCTCTTCGTCGGCCAGAGTGCCCGATTCTATGAATCCGCCCGCGCTGCCAAGCAGATCATCGACGCCGGCCGCCTTGGCGAGATCTACTACGCCGAAACCTACTTCCTCCGCCGCCGGGGCATCCCCACCTGGGGCCAGTTCCACCAGAAACAGCACTCCGGCGGCGGACCCGTCTATGACCTCGGTGTCCACGCCATCGACCTGCTCTTCTGGCTCATGGGCAACCCCCGCGTGACCGCCGTCTCCGGCCAGACCTGGTGCAAACTCGCCAACCGCGATGAAAAGCTCGCCACCAGTGTCGCCGAGTCCGGCGCCCCGCTCGGCGTCCTCACTCCCCGCCCCTACGATTGCCGACAGTTTAATGTCGAGGATATGGCCGCCGCCTTCATCCGCCTTGAAGGCGGCGCCACCGTCGCCTTCAAAACCTCCTGGGCCGCCAACATCCCCGCCAACACCGGCCAGACCATCCTCCTCGGCACCGAGGGCGGACTCACTCTCGAACCACTCTCCCTCGCCACCAACCTCGGCTCTTACCAGGTCGATGTCACACCCCACATTCCCCCCGGCCCAAATGTCGAGTTCGCCGGCCAGTGGGAAGAGGCCGAGCACATGATCAGGGTCATCCGCGGCCAGGAACCGC
>CAZMXI010000041.1:0-1391 GCA_964570205.1 uncultured Tepidisphaeraceae bacterium | reverse complement strand
ACGTCATCAAGACACTCGATGCCCTCTACCAGTCCGCCGCCGAAGGGCGAGAAATCGCCCTCTAACCAGATTCGTGGCACGCGTTCGGAGTATGAGCTTCAGCCAATCCTCAGGAGCCTCCATGTCCCGCAAGTACCGCGCCGCAGTCATCGGCCTGGCCCACATGCACATCGACCACAACGCCCAGCTCTTCGCCAGCCACCCCCAGGTCCAGCCCGTCGCCCTCGCCGACACCATCCCAGACCGCCCCGAGCTCCGCGAATCCACCTACACCCGCGCCTGGAACATCAAGCACTGCATCAAACTCGGCTATGCCCGCAGATATGATGACTACCACGAACTGCTCGACAGGGAGACGCCCGACATCATCCTCTGCTGCGCTGAAAACACCCGCCGCGCTGAGGTCGTCGAGGCGGCGGCCGCCGCCAGCGCCCACATCCTCGTCGAGAAGCCCCTGGCCGCCTCCATGCCGCATGCCCTCCGCATGGCCCGCGCTGCGCGCCTCGCCAACGTCGCCCTGCTGACGAACTGGCCCACCCTCTGGGAGCCCGTCTCGCACCTGGCGAAAAAGCTCATCGACCAGGGCGCCATCGGCAACATCATCCAGGTCAAATGGCGCGCTGGCCACACCGGCCCCCTCGGCCCCGGCGTCAAGCACCCAGGCATCCCCACCGAGACCGATCCCCTCAGCCCCGCCGAGCTTGCCGCCACGTGGTGGCACCACGACGCCACCGGCGGCGGCGCCATGCTCGACTACTGCTGCTACGGCGCGCTCTTCGCCCGCTGGTTCATCGGCCAAAACGCCACCGCCGCCATCGGCATGCGCGGCAATTTCAACAGCCAGTGGTCCGACGCCGACGACAACGGCTACATGCTCGCCCGCTTCCCCAGCGCCGTCGGCCTCTTCGAAGGCTCCTGGACCCAGCTCGACAGCGGCGTTCCCCAGGGTCCCATCGTCTTCGGCCAGACCGGCACCCTCGTCATCGACACCCGCGACGGCCAGAAGATCGTCCGCATCGAGCGCGGCCACGGCCAGACCGAAACCCACACCCCCGATCCCCTCCCCGCCGACGCCGACCAGGTCCAGAAACAGATGATCCGCCAGCTCGACGGCGGCCAACCGGCCGATGATGCCCTCCAGCTCCCGCTGAACCTCGATGTTGTGTCCATCATGGATGCCGCCTACCGCTCCACCGAATCCAACCGCCTGGAACTCGTCAACAACCCCGCCTGGACCCTCGGGGAAGGTTGATTCCCGCCCCAGCGGTCAGGCTTCAACCACCGGCCCTCCACCCAACGCCGCACACTCCCTCGCCCCCATGCGCATTGATATCTCGTGCAGGATCAGCAGCCCCACCGATGCCCCCACCAGATAAACGCACACCGCCTCC
>CAZMXI010000040.1:28122-30235 GCA_964570205.1 uncultured Tepidisphaeraceae bacterium | reverse complement strand
AGGTGGGTGTCGCCGTTGATGGCGAGCACTTCGAACACGCCATCGCCGACGTCGAGGATCGAAATGTCGAAGGTGCCGCCGCCGAGGTCGAAGACGGCAATCTTCTCGTTCTTCTTCTTGTCGAGCCCGAAGGCCAGGGCGGCCGCCGTCGGCTCCGGAAGCACGCGGATCACGTTGAGCCCGGCGATCTCGCCGGCATCCTTGGTGGCTTTGCGCTGGGCATCGTTGAAGTAGGCGGGGACGGTGATGACGGCATCCTTGACCTGCTCGCCCAGGTACGCCTCGGCCGTCTTCTTCAGGTCGCCGAGTACCATGGCCGACACCTGCTCAGGGGTGTACTCCTTGCCTCGGACCTTCACCTTCACGTATTCGTCGGGATTCCCGACAATCTCGTAGGGCACCATCTTCTCTTCCTGAGCCACTTCGTTGTGGCGGCGGCCCATGAAGCGTTTGATGGAGAAGACGGTGTTTTTGGGGTTGGTGACCTGCTGGTGCTTGGCGGGCTGTCCCACAAGGATTTCGCCCTTGTCGGTAAAGGCGACGACGGATGGCGTCAGGCGTGTGCCCTGCGCATTGACGAGCACTTTTGGCTGATCGCCTTCCATGACGGCCACTACGCTGTTCGTCGTTCCCAGATCAATCCCAATCGGTTTTGCCATGGTCTAGCTCCTGTCGCCCACTTCGTTTATGAAGCGGGAGGTCTATGTTCAGAACCTCTCTGTGCAACCCATATGCCAGATGGCGAAGCCGGAGATATCGCCATAAAGCTTTATTCTACAGCAACTTCAATCGGACACGGCCATCATCATCGCCAGGCACGCAAATGCCAAATCGACAGTCACCCCCAACCGCCTGCCACTCTGGCAATCGTCGCCCCGGGGGCCTTTCGGCCGGCGTGGAGCAGATTGCCCATCTTCAAGAGAAAAGCCCCCCGCCCAAGGGAACTTCGCTGGGTCTGAAGCGTATCAACTCATAGAAAAGTGGCGGTTTGCGGATTTCTATTGAAGTTTGCGAATCCGCAGGATCGATAACAATCCATGAAACGGGCTGATAGGCCTGAAACGATTCTCACTCTCCCCTCCAACAGCGGTCTGGGACGCCCTCCCCCAGACCGCTGTCTTTGTTTCATCGGGGCACGCGCTTTTTGAATCGAGATGCCTGGTCGATATAGTTCTGCGGGTCGCAAGCAAAGGACTTCCTGTGGGTGAATTCAGCATTGAAACGCTCCGACATATACAGCCCCCCCTGCTCATCGGCGTCGGGGGGATGCTCCATCGCGCATGGGCCGAATTACTGGCGAGGCAAGAACTTGCGCATGACAGCCCCCCGCTGCCGGAGTTCGACCTGACCATCGCCGCGAGCATGCGGCCGTTTTTGAACCGCGGGCGGAAGCTTGTCATCAACTGCGCGGCATACACCGATGTGGATGGCGCTGAGGCGAATGAGGCCCTGGCGATGGCAATCAATGGGACGGGGGTGGGCGAGTTAGCGAGCCTTTGCAGGGAGTATGGGGCCTTTCTGGTCCATTACAGTACGGATTACGTGTTCAACGGGCACGGCCGGCGGCCTTATCTGCCGGATGACCCGATGGAGCCAATCGGCGCGTATGGGCGAACTAAGGCCGTCGGCGAGCGGTTGATTCGCGAGTCGGGTTGCCAGCATCTGATCATCCGGACAAGCTGGCTGTATGCCCCGTGGGCGAAGAACTTCGTTCGGACGATCGCGGGTCTCGTGCGGCAGCAGCGGCCACTTCGGATTGTCGATGACCAGCGGGGCCGGCCGACATCGGCGGAGCATCTGGCTGGCGCCAGCCTGCGTCTGCTCCAGCGCGGCGCCGAGGGGACGTATCACGTCACGGACGGAGGCGAGTGCACCTGGTACGAGTTCGCCGGTGAGATTGCCCGGCAGATGGATTCGAGCGTACCGGTTTCGCCGATCAGCAGCGCTGAGCTGAATCGTCCCGCGCCCCGCCCGGCGTACAGCGTGCTGGACCTGGCCAAGACGGAGCAGCTTATCGGCAACATGACTCCGTGGCAGGAGGCGCTCAGCGGGGTGTTGTCGCGGTTGGAGTAGCCTGCGGGGACGCAGCGGATCGCGGCTGCGGTTCGGCGAG
>CAZMXI010000040.1:17247-28112 GCA_964570205.1 uncultured Tepidisphaeraceae bacterium | reverse complement strand
GCCGGCCGAGCTTGCGGATCAGGCCGCCGAGGACCTGTCGCTTTTCGGGGTCGGCGTTCTGGAGGTCGTCGGCCAACAGGGATGGGCACAGCAACAGCACGAGCGGGCTGGCAAGCAAGCGTTGTTCGGCCATCGCCTTGAGGTGTCTGGTTTCGGCGCGTCTGAGGGGGAGTTTCCTGAGCACTTCCTTAAGGAGTTTGCCCTGGTGGGTGATGGGCTTGGCGGCCGCCTGACGGCTGAGGCGCTGTTGAAGGAGGACCAGAAGCAGGATGATCGCAATGATGCCCAGGACCAGGGCGAAGATTCTCTGGGTGGAGGGCGCCTGGTTCATGCTTTCCTGGGTGCTGCGAAAGACATCTTCGAGCTTGACCTGTGCGAGCCAGAACATGGGTGACTCCAAAAGGCGTCGGTCAGCCGGCCCTGCTGCGCGACTGTTCGAGCATGCTTGCAGCGCTGCGCAGGACGGTCAGGGCGTAGCGGCGAGCGCGCGGATCGACATCGTCGCGGGCGATGCGGCCGACCTCGTGGAGCATCTGCCACCAGCCGATCTGCCGCAGGGCCCACATGGCGGAGATGCGGTGCTCCGGGCGCGCATCCTGGAGCATGCTGAGGAGCTGAGCGGAAGCGGTGCCGACGCGCATGGTATGCAGGGCTTTGATGGCGTTGGCACGTTCGCGGTTGTGGGCAGCGCGGGCGCGTTCGGCGAGGAGGGGCACGAATTCGACGCGTTGTTTGGTTTCGAGGACTTCGATGGCATTGGCACGGACGCGGGCATCGCTGTCGGCGAGGACCTGTTCAAGGAGCAGGCCGGGCGGGACGGACTTCATCGCGGCCAGCACGGCAACGGCCTTGCTTCGCACGCGAGGGTTCTCGTCGCGGCAGACGCTCATCAGGGCGTCGGACAGTTCATCGGCGACACCCAGTTCACCGGCGAGTTCCATGGCCTTGAGTCGCTGCTCGACCGGTCCGCCGCGAAGGCGGCGCTCGATGCGTTGGAGGCTATCGGGCAGGAGTTTGAGCATGGCGCGGCCGGCGGCCTTGCGGGTCGATTCATCCAGGTGATCGCAGCGTTCCCAGAACTGGTCGAAGCCGGCCTGGCCGAGGCGCAGGCTGATCACACGGCGGACGGACGGGGATGCGGCGGCCATGACCTGTAGCAGGATATTGTGAAAATCGGGGGGTCTGCGGCGCAGGAAATCGCGTGCGGCGATGCGGGCCAGGCGTTCATCAGGATCGGCCAGCATGGACCGCAGCAGCCTGACCGGGGCAGCCATGGGCCTGCGCAGGGCGATGCGGAGCAGGCGGAGGCGGCCGTCGAGACTGCCGGACTGGTGGGCGAGGAGTGTCTGGAGGCGTTCTTCCTTGGTCAGGTCGCTGGCGCCGGAGGCGGCGATCCACTCGCCGATGCGGGCGGCATCATCGGCTTCGCGGCGCTGCACGTCCTTTTCAAGAAGCTGGGCATCCCACCAGGCGCCGCGATCGGCCTGGTGGACACAGAGTTGAAGTTGCTGGTCTTTGAGCCAGTGTGATCGGCGAAGAAGGGCGTCGAGGGAGGGCGGCTCATCGATGCGCGAGAGGGTCGTGGCGAAGTGCGCCCGCAGCCCGCCCTGTGAAGCAGCGAGCAGGAAGGCATCGACGTGTTCGCTGTCGGGGGCCTGCTGGAGGCGGCGGAGCATGGCGGTCTGGCCGCCGTGTTTGGCCATGAGAAGGACGGCAAAGGTTCGGCTCTGGGGGGAGTCGGCCAGGAGGAGTGCCGCGCGGAGGAGTTCCTGGCCGTGGCGACCGCGATGGACATCGATGGCTCGCTCAACAGCGCGTTCGATTTCGGGTCGCTGCTCGACGAGTTGGGCGTAGATGGCCGCCCGCTCGGCCTGGGCGGCGTCATCGATGGGGACGCGCGAGTCGATGCGCTGGAGCCTGCGGCTTTCGGAAGCAACCCAGCGGGCGAGGGCGACCATGGCATCGACGGCGGCTTTGGAGACGGCATCGAAGCCGGAGTGAAGAGCTTCGGAGAGGATGTAGGTCAGCTTGCCCTGGCGGCCGAGGGCGATGAGTTTGACGGCGGCGAGTGCGGCGGCGGGGTCGGGGCCGCGGCCGCATTCGCGCAGGCCGGGATGGAGGACGCCGATATTGTGCAGGATGGTGTTCTGGAGGAATTCAGGGAGGGCATTGTACTGGGCGACAACGCCGCAAAGGCCGCGGAGGGTTCGACGTCGGAGGAGGGCATTGAGGGCGAGGGCCTTTTCGGGATCAGCACCGAGACGGAGGGCATCCAGGAGGACGGCATCGGCCGCCTCGTTGGGGGACTGGACGAGAGCTTGGACAAGTGCTGACAGCATCTCCTGATCAGTTATCGGACGCATGGGGCGGGAAAGATGAATCGGGGCCCGGGATGTAGGAGAATCGCATGCAGCGGGCTCACCTGCCAGCGCGGAGTCCCGGGGGCCGGGCGTGTGCGCATCGCGCAGAACACCCTGGCCGGGCAATCCGCCTGGCGCATGAGTACCCTCCGCCAGGATTTATCGCAGTGCGGCCCCGTTTCCTATCGTGACGGAGCACCGCCTTTCTGTCGCCGCAGGCACCGCGATCCGCCCAGGATCGCCATCAGCACGACCCCGGTCACGGCCGCGCCAGGAAGGGGCGCGGGCGTGGTGTATGCGCCGGAGAGGTGAATCCAGTAGTCACCCGTCTTGGGCGGTTTGGGGTAGAAGGTCAGGGAGCGCCAACCGTCAATAAGGCTGTCGGCGGGATCGTTGGAGACGAGGTCGGGATAGCCGAAGATATCGTCGTTGTCGGCGTTCACTGGAGTGGATTTGTGCGCGACCGCCAGGAAGAAGGTGCCGCCAGGGACAGACATGGGGTTGCCGTTGCTGTCGAGAATGGCGCCGGCCGACCCCTGGGTAATCCGCGCAAAGTCGAAGTCGAAGCTGCCGCCCGGCGTGAGGAACTCGCTGCCGACAATGCCGCGGCCACCCGGAAGTGCCGGCGAGTTGGGCGGGAACGCTTCTCGGAACAAGTAGAGGTTAATGCAGTCTGCACCTCCCGGCGCAGTATCGAAGTAAGTCCAGGATGCCGAGAAGGCAGCGGGATCGGGGATCTCAATGCGATACAGGTCACGGTCTTCGCTGCCAACGCTGCCGATGATGAGGTCCAGCGAGTTGCCGCTGGTCCAGCCCGTGGACTGAGCCGACCAGGGATACTGCCCGGCATCCCCGCTTTCGTAATAGGCATCTGCGGCAGTGCGTGTGGGCACCCATCCGACAATCCCCATGATGAAGACGAGAGAGACAAAGACACGTGCATTGCTATTCATGACGAATCTCCGAAAAGAGATGATCGTTCTCGGCCGTACAAAGTCGTGCCGATTCGAATCGCCCGGCACAACCAGGAAGCCAGGGATGGCGGGCAAGAAGCAGGCGGTAGAACTGCGAAGGATCCGGGGTGTGAACGACGCCGCGGGGAATTCGATTCGGGGGTTTGTCGGCGGAACGGCATCTCCGGCCGGAAGCGAGCGGCGGCGAACCGGCCGGCCGGCGGACCAAATCGAGACTATCCACGCGAACGTGAGATGGTCCCGGGGAGGGTGCCATGCCACAGGCGCACGGCCATTTGATGACCGGTGAGCACAACAAGGCCGGACTCTGTTACGAATTCGTGCCGAACCGGCACATGACTGCACGCCGAGGCAACTTCATGATACCACGGGTCTGGCTTGCGGAGGAAGTGGCGGATTTCTGGGGCCGGCACCGTTTATGCGGATCCGGCGGTCACAGCATGTGCCGTATGCGGTGGCATGTACCCGACGGCGGCAGTCGCCGGGTGCGAAATCAATCCAAACAACCACCCTAATCAGGACTGGCGTTTTTTGGCGTCGACGGAATGTAAGGGATTGCCAGAGCCGAAGAAGGGAGTTGAACCCTTAACCCCCGCTTTACGAAAGCGGTGCTCTACCATTGAGCTACTTCGGCGCGCCTCAGCCAGAATTCATCGGCCGGTGCGGGGGGAGAGATTACGCCAATCAGCACCCGTTTTCAAGCCGGTGGAGTTTACGTTATATGTACTGCCCGTTGGCGGATCGGGTGGTGATGGGGATGGCTTGGCCGGGGTGATCGAGCATGGTCATTCGTAAAGCGCAAGTTGAGGATGTTGTGGCCGTTCTACCGATGGTGGAGCGTATGTGCGCCCTGCACAATAGATGGGACAGCGCCAAATACGGCTTGTTGCCGGACCCGGGCAGTCGGTATCGGAGCTGGCTGGGTCAACGGGCGGAGGACCCGCGGAGTGTGTTTCTGGTGGCCGAGCGGCCGGGGGATGCGGGGGATGAAAGGTCGCTGGTGGGGTACATCGTGGGGATGGCGGAACAGGAGATTCCAATCTACCGGGTGCGGGCGTACGGTTTTGTGCATGATTTATGGATTGAGCCGGACTATCGGAACGAGGGTCTGGGGCGGCGGATGGTGATGCTGGCTGTGGAACGGTTTCGCGGGATGGGTGTTGAGCAGATACGGCTGGACGTCTGGCATGGGAACGAACCAGCCCGTAAGCTCTTCGAGTCCTGCGGGTTCCGGGCAAGCGTTGTGGAGATGCTGCTGGAGCTGTAGGGGAAACCAGCGGAGGATGGAATCGGCCATGATCATCTGTCTCGGCGCTACGCCGGCCCTGCAACGGGTCATGATCTTCGGGCAGTTTCAGATCAACGCGGTCAATCGTGCGATGGAGGTGACAGAATCGACGGCGGGCAAGTCGATCAACGTGGCCAAGGTTCTGAAGGTGTTGGGCGAGTCGCCGCTGGCGCTGGGTTTTGCCGGGGGCGACCGAGGGCAACTGGTGCTGCAACACCTGGATGAGCTGGGGATCAGGCACGACTTCATCGAGGTGGAAGCGCGGACTCGGATGTGCGTGACGGTGATCGACCGGGGCGCCCGCAGCAACACCGAACTGGTGGAGGAGAGCCAGCCCGTCACGCCATCGGCTTATGACTCGCTGATGCAGCGGCTGATGTGGAACCTTCCGCAAGCCAGGATGCTGATCCTGTCGGGCACGCTGACATCGGGTGGCCCGCAGGATTTCTATGCCCACTGTGTCACAGCGGCCCGCAACGTGGGGGTGGAAACGATCGTGGATGCGACGGGGCAACCGCTACGGCTGGCACTGGCAGCGCGGCCGAGGGTGGCAAAGCCGAATCGCGCCGAACTGGCGGCGACGGTGGGCGGCACGCTGGACAGTGAGCGGGCCATTCTGGGCGCTATGCGTCGGCTGATGGACATGGGGGCGAGCAGCGTGGTGGTGACGGCAGGTCCGGACACAGTGCTGGCGGCGGACAGCCGCCGGGCATGGCGCATCGGCGTACCGAAGGTGGAGGCGGTGAACAGCATCGGCTCGGGGGATGCATTCACCGCGGGGCTGTCGATTGCGCTGACCGGCGGGAGGGACCTTGGCGAGGCGTGCCGGGTGGCGACGGCATGCGGCGCGGCCAACGCCATGACATTGCTTGCGGGTGATCTGGATCCTGCCGAGGCCCGACGGCTGGAGGAGCAAACCCGGGTCGAGGCGATCGACGCATAGGGGAATGCGGGAGAGGTTTGCTCTCGTGTCCGAGCCCGGCGGGCCAGGAGCGAGGCATTGGGCTGTGGTTGTCGTGAACGCCCGGTACGGGTAAACGTATGGAGCGTGGCGGCGGGTCAGGTCGAGCCAGAGAGACTCTGGTCGGTGCCGACCCATGACGAATGCAACCCGTCCGCCGCGTCATGGCCGTATGACCCATGGCAGGAGCAATTTCGCCTGGAGGATGGTCGCATCTGTCGCGGGGGTGGGCCTCCTGGGATGGGTCTGGTCAGGCAATGCGCTGCTGTTTCACAGCCTTTCAGAGATTTTCTCGATCGTGATCGCATGCGGATGCTTCATGGTCGCCTGGAACAGCCGGCGGTTTCAGGTGGGCAACTTCGTCACGTTTGTGGGTGTGGCGTATCTCTTCGTGGCGGCGTTGGATGCGTTGCACATGCTGGCGTATCGAGGGATGGGCGTATTCGAGCGCGACGATGCGAACCTGCCGACACAGTTGTGGATCGCCGCGCGCGCGGTCCAGGCGGGGAGCCTTTTGATCGCCCCCCTGCTCATCGGACGGCCGATGCGGATGGGATGGGCGGCCGCCGGGTGTGGCGCGGTTGCAGCGGCCCTGGCTTCGGCGGCCTTCATGGGCATCTTTCCGGCGTGTTACGTGGAGCCGGACGGGCTGACCCCCTTCAAACGGATGGCCGAGGTGGGGATTTGCGCGGCAATTCTGGCCGCCATGCCGCTGCTGCTGCGGCAGCGGGACCGGTTTGATCCGGACGTATTGCGGCTGGTGCTCTGGTCGCTCGCCGTCACGGTTGGATCGGAACTTGCGTTTATCCTGTATGAAGACCCCAACGGTCCCATGAACGCCGCGGGGCACCTCCTGAAGATCGGGGCTTTCTATCTGATCTACAAGGCGATCATCGAGACGGCCCTGGCCAAGCCGTATGATCTGCTGTTCCGGGACCTCAAGCAAAGCGAACAGTCGATGCTGCGCGCCAAGGCGGCGGCGGAGGCCGCCAACTCGGCGAAGGACCATTTTCTGGCGGTGCTGAGCCATGAGTTGCGTAATCCGCTGAATCCGGCGCTGTTGTCGGTCTCGGCGATGCTGCGGGAGCCGGGCTTGAGCGCACAATGCCGGGAGGGTCTCGATGTGATCCGACGGAATGTGGAACTGGAGGCGAGGCTGATTGACGACCTGCTGGACCTGACGCGCATCTCTCGGGACAAGCTGAATCTGGTGCTCCAGCGGGTGGATGCGCTGGAGCTGCTGAGGCAGGCGATCCACACCTGCGAGGCGGAAATTCAGGGCAAGGGACTGCGGCTCCGCGTTGAGCTGGGGACCGGTCCCTATTGGACCAAGGCGGATCCGGCGCGACTCCAGCAGATATTCTGGAATCTGATCAAGAACGCCGTGAAGTTCACTCCGGAGCGAGGGGAGATCGTGATCCTCGCGGTCAAGGGCGAGGAGAATATCGCGATCGAGGTGACGGACACCGGCATCGGGATCGACGCATCGAGGCTCGAGACGATTTTCGACGCCTTCGAGCAGGGCGATGCGAGGATCACGCGGCAGTTCGGCGGCTTGGGGCTGGGTCTGGCGATCACCCGCGCGCTGGTTCATGCGCACGGGGGCGGGATCACCGCGCGCAGCGAGGGCCGAGGCCGAGGGGCATCGTTCCGGGTGGAGTTGCCATCCCTGGCGTGGGAAGGCCGCGTTGAGGTTGCGGAGGAGGATGGGGCGGAGTTAGAGCGGTTTGTGCCGGGCAGACTTGCGATCCTGCTGGTGGAGGATCATGAGGACAGTCGGCGCCTGATGGCGAGGCTGCTGCGCGGGCTGGATCATGAAGTGCGGACGGCGGGGAGCGTTCAGGAAGCGCTGCGGGAGGCGGAAGCCGGGCCGCTCGACCTGGTGATCAGCGATCTGGGGCTGCCGGACGGAAGCGGGCTGGAGCTGATGCGCGAGCTTCGGCGGCGTCAGAACGCGAGGGGAATCTGTCTCAGCGGCTATGGCATGGAGGAAGACATCCGCCGCAGCAAGGAGGCGGGATTCGCCGAGCACCTGACCAAGCCGATCGATCTTCCGAGGCTGACGCGGGCGATGGCGAATGCGCTGCGGCCGGAAGCAAGGGAGCGAGAATGAACGGGAGGATGGAAGATGTTTGATCCTCCATCCTCCCTGAGCAAGCCTGGCCCGCGAGTCAGAACAGGTCGATGAGATCCTCATCGGAAGCCAAGATGGAATCCTTGTCGTTGGCGAGGAGCCAGTTCAGACCATTGCCGCTGCGGAGCACGTCGGTTCGTTCGTCGGCGATGAGCGTCAACTCATTGAAGACATTGCTGATCGCCAGCGCGCGGTCTTCGATCGCCGTCAGCGGGTCATTCCAGAGACTCATGACGTCAACCAACGTCTCCAGGTCATCGTCATAGACGGACGCCTGGGCGACCATCATGTCATCTCCGTCGCCGCCCTCGATGCGGTCAGCGCCAGCGCTGCCGATCAGCAGGTCGTTGCCGCCGTAGCCGCGGATGAAGTCATTCCACGCCCCGCCAACCAGGACATCGTCGGCACTGCCGCCGTAGAGGGTGTCGCGATTGGCTCCGCCGAAGAACACCACCGGATTAGGCAGCGCACCGCGGACCAGCAGGGCGTCATTGCCGCTCTGGCCATAGGCGACGACGTGGCCATCGACCAGATAAGTGCCGTAGCTCCTGCCGTTGAAGAAGACCTGCACGGCGCCGGAGTTGGGCTTGAACACGATGCTGTCGTTGCCGGGAGTGCCGCCGACGAACAGCGACCAGACCATCGGGTCGAAGGGGTCCCGCTGGAACTGGATGGCATCCACCTGGACGGTCTGGGTGGCGGTGGTCTCAGCGCCGTCGGAATCACGAACCGTCACAGCGACGGTGTAGATGCCGCTCTGGGCGAAGATATGGTTCACCGCGGACTCGTCGGTCTCTTCGAGCGGTTCAAAGTCAAAGACGGTGCCATCGCCGAAGTCCCAGCGGACCTCGAGCGCATCGGCCAGGCCGACATCGCCCAGCACGGCGTTGTAAGACCGTATCTGGCCGCGCACGCCGAACGTGTCGCCCGTGAGGACCGCGGTGGGCGCGACATTGTTGACGATGATCGGCAATTCGATGGTATAGGCCCCGTCCTCGTCGAGGGCGGTCAGCATGATGGTGTATTCGCCATTCTGCACGAACGTGTGGATTGCCTCGGTGGCATCCGGCGCGAGCGGCTCGGGAGCGGTGTCGTCGCCCCAGTCCACAATCCAGTCCGTGAGCGCATCATCGCCGGGATCCGTCGCCGAGAACGTGATCGTCAGGGCGTCACCCTCATCCAGCAGGGCATCGCCTTCCAGCGTGAGCGTCGGGGGCACATCGATCACCGCGACCGTGTGCTGCGCGACATACTGCCCGTCATCGTCGGTCACGGTCAACGTGATCGTGTAGTCGTCGTTGTCGGCGTAGACATGGGATGCGGTCACTGCGGCCGGGGCGATCGCTTCGGGGGCCGTGCCATCACCCCAGTCGATCAGCATTGCGCTGACGGTGTCATCGCCGACGTCTTCGATCGCGATGCCGACGGTGTACAGCGCCGCCTCGTCGATCTCTCCGACGCCGCTCAACGCGACCACCGGACTGACATTGGTTGCCGCAACCTGCATGGTCCGGGTGAACGTGCCGTCGCCGTTATCCACACTGACCGTCACCGTGTAGATTGCGTCACCGTCAGGGAACACATGGACGGCCGAGCCGGCCGCCGCGAAGGGTTCGGGCTCGCTGCCATCACCCCAATCGATCGTCCACAGACTCACCGGATCGTCGCCCGGGTCGCTGGAACTGAAGCCCAGGATGTACGGGGCGCCTTCATTGACCGCCGCGTCACCCACCAGTGTGATGACCGGCGCGACATCCGCGACCGCGACGGGCAGAGTCTCCATACCGCTGTCGCCGTCGTCATCCACGGCCGTCGCGACAATGGTGAAGTCACCGTTATCAGCGTAGATGTGGGTGAGCAGGCCGGCCGAGCCCGTGAACTCCTCGACGCTGCCATCGCCCCATGCGATGAGCCAGATCGTCGAATCATCGCCCGGGTCGCTGGCGCTGAATTCCAGAGTGTATTGCGAGCCCTCGTTGCTGTCGGCCGCACCAACCAGCGTGACGGCCGGAGCGACGTTGTTCACCGTCACCGCCTGTTGCGCGACATTGACGCCCAGGTCTTCATCCGACGCGGTGATGGTCACCACAGGCGTCACCGGACCGTCGACAAAGACGTGTTCAAGCGTGACGTTCACGCCGGTCGCCGAATCCGCGGCGCCGTCGCCCCAGTCGACCAACCATGAAACGATGTCATCGCCCGGCTCATCCGCCGTGAGCACCAGCGTGTAGGTCGAGCCTTCGCTGATCTGGGCCGGGCCATCCGCCGTGATGGTCGGCGCAACGTTAAAGACCTGCACAAAACCAAAGGCGGTGTAAGCGCCGTCATCATCCATCGCGAGGGCCACAATGGCGTACTCGCCATTGTCGGAGTAGATGTGCGTAACGGAGGCGGGATTGCCGAGGATCGGCTCGGTGGCGCCATCGCCCCAGTCGATCGACCAGCCAAGAACCATGTCATCGCCCGGGTCATCCACCGCCGAAAGGTTCAGCGTGTAGACCGATCCCTCATTGACTGTCGCATCGCCACCGACACTCACCGTCGGATCGACATTCTCGACGGCAACCACCAGTTGCCTGGTGGCGATGCCGCCATCGTCGTCGGCTGTCGTAACGACAACCGTATACAGGCCATCATCGGCAAAAGTGTGCGTTGCCCCGGCCGCGTCGCCCGCAAGGTTCTCCACGGGGCTTCCATCGCCCCAGTCGATCGTCCAGCCGACCAGCGTGTCGGCCGGCACATCCACGGCCGAGAAGGTGATCGCATATGCCGCGCCCTCGTCCGCGGTCAACGCGCCATCCAGCGTCATCACCGGGTCGAGGTTGTTCACCACGACCACGGCCGCGCCGTTGGCTGTCTGGTCGTCGTCGGCCAGAGTGAAAGTGATGTCGTAGGCCCCATTGTCGGCGTAATCATGATCGGCCACGAATCCGGTCGAGCCGGCCGGCAGATTGATCGTGGTGTCCACGCTGCCATCGCCCCAGGTGATCACCAGGGTAAACGCATCCAGCGAGCCGGGATCGATGATGGTCCCGCTCAACGTGGTCGTGCCGGCCTCATCGATCGGCGATGTCACCATTACATCGTTCAATACCGGCGCCACGTTGTTCACCGTCGCCACCACGCTGTCCGTCACGCTGTCGCCATC
>CAZMXI010000040.1:0-17147 GCA_964570205.1 uncultured Tepidisphaeraceae bacterium | reverse complement strand
CGCTGGTCGCTCCCGCAACCAGCGCCACCACCGGCGATACGTTGTTCACTGTCACCGTCTGGTTCTGCGTGTAGGTTCCATCCTCATCCGTCACCGTCACGACGATGGTATAGGTGCCGTTGTCGGCGTAAGCATGGGTCGTTGAGCCGGATTGCACAGCGCCATCATTGTGGTCGGCGGTGGCATCGCCCCAGTCGATGTTCCAGCTCGCCACCAGGTCGGCGCCCGGATCTGTTGCGCCGTATTCCAGTATGAAGGTCTCTTCTTCGTTCACCGCGGCCGGCGCGGCCAACGTGATCGTCGGATTCACATTTGTCACCGTCACGGCCAGAGTGTCCGAGCCTGAGCCCGTGTCATCGTCAGTCGCCGTCGCCGTGATCGTCCGCGCGGCATCGTCGGCATAGATGTGCGTCACGGTCGGGCTGAAGCCCGTCGCCGTCGAGGTCTGCCCATCTCCCCAGTCGATCAGCCATTCGATGGCGTCCGCCGCGCCCGGGTCCGTCGCCGTCAGCGTGAGCGTGTAGGTCGATCCCTCGCCCACCTCGGCCGCACCATCCAGCGTCACAATCGGGTTGACGTTGTTGACGGTCGTCGTGAGACTGGTGTCGCTGTCACTGGCCCCATCATCATCCAGCAGCGTCAGGGCGAGGTTCATCACATCCAGGGCAGTTCCGGGCACCAGGTCGTCGGCATATGCGTGCGTCACACTGAAGTTGGCCGTGCCGGCCGGATAGGGGAACTGCTCAGGATCGCTGCCGTCGCCCCAATCAACAACCAGAAGGAATGCATCCTGGGTGCCGGCGTCGGCGATATCGCCGGCCAGCGTGACCGTGCCTCCCTCATTGACCGCAGGAGTGACGCTCAGATTGCTCAGGATCGGCGCGGTGTTGTTGATGGTGATGGTCTGGCTGTCCGTGACAACGCCGCCGCCATCGTCCGCCAGCGCCAGGGTGACGGGATACTGACCCGAGCCAGGCCCCGCCGGATCGTCCAGGTACTGATGCGTGACGCTGTAGTCGGCCGTGCCGGCCGCGAAGTTAAACGTCTCCTCATTGCCGTCGCCCCAATTCACCGTCAGGACGAACGCATCCTCGATTCCGGCGTCGGCAATGTCGCCGGCCAGCGTCGCGACGCCGTCCTCATCCACCGTCGCCGTGAGCGCCACGTTGGCCAGCGTCGGGGCCACATTGCTCACCACAACCTCCTTGGTGATTGCGTGGGCGCCATCTTCATCGGTTGCGGTAGCGGTAACGGTATAGGTGCCATCCTGGGCGAATGTGTGGTTCTGTGTGAGCGGGTCGGCCTCATTGATCGTATCGGCCGGCGTGCCATCGCCCCAGTCGATGGTCCAGCTCGTGACGGTGTCATCCCCCGCATCGCCGACAACGCCCGGGTCAATCGAGTAGGCCGCCCCCTCCTGGCTCGTCTCCGCCCCCGTCAGGCTCAGCACCGGCGCAAGGTTGGCAACGGTCACGGTGGTGCTCGCGATGTTCGCATCGCCGGCGTCATCCACCACGCGCAGCGCGATGGTCACGGTGACCGGGCCGTCGTTGCCAAAGAACCAGAACTCCGGCGCCGGCACGCTTCCATTGAAAGTGACGCCGTCGTAGTCCAGGTCCCATTGATAGCTCACGATCGAGCCGTCGCTGTCGCTGGAAAGCAGCCCCGAAACCTGAACCGCCGAACCTTCATTCACAATATACGGCCCGCCCGGATCGGCCACCGGCGCAATGCTCAGCAATTGCCTCGCTTCGAGTTGTTCAATGAGTCCCCGCACAGCATCCTGAAGTTGTCGCCTGGCTTGGCCGGCCTTTTGGCTGGCGCTGCGGCGGTCGAACAAGCGGCGGATCAGGTTGCTCATCATGTGCTCCTTGCCCAAGAGACGGCGTCTCATTCGGCGTTAAGACCGGTCCAGGCTGTAAATCTGGTTTAGTTGAACACGGCCCATATCGGCGACCGGCGGTGCGTCCTTGACGAAATGAAGCTCGTCATTCCGCGACGCGAGGCATTCGTTCCACCTCCGCCGCGTCCGCATAAGAACCGCCCCATAAGAGTCATAATGCCTGTGCTGACGACCATTGCGTCCGATAGCCGCCGCCGGCCATCCCCCCAGGGGCATTCCAGGCGGGGCCTTCTTCCAGTGGACCAGGACCGGACGTCACTCTATATTCAACACAACGCAAGCCCAGGAGTCACCCATGCCGCTCACTCTTCCATCCCTGTCTCGAAGACGCTTCCTGTCCGCCTCCATCGCCGCCGGTCTTTCCGCAATCGCACCCCGCATCAGCCCCGCCGCCAACGCGAACCTCGACCGCTTCATCCTCCTGTCCGATACGCACATCCATGCCGACAAGTCCTACAAGCATGACAAGATGGGCACCGTTCCCTGGCAGACCCTGCGGCAGGCCGTCGCCGATATCCTCTCGATGGCGCCTGGCGGCTCCGCCGCGCTGGTCTGCGGCGACTGCGCCGCCGCCAAGGGACTGCCCGCCGACTACGCCAATCTGATCGAGGGTGTCGAACCTCTCCGCAAGGCGGGCATCCCGATCCATCTCGCCCTCGGCAACCACGACGATCGCGAGAATTTCTGGCGGGCAATGCCGCCTCGCGACGCCCAGCGCAACGCTCTGCCCGGCCGTCATGTCGCCCTCATTTCCACCCCGCGAGCCAACTGGCTTCTGCTCGATTCACTCGATGTCACCAACAAGACCCCGGGCGTGCTCGGCGAAAGCCAGCTTGCGTGGCTTGCCCGGACCCTTGATGCCAATGCGACCAAGCCGGCATCGGTCATGGTCCACCATGATGCCGAAGACAAGTCCAAGCCGGGGCTGACCGACACCCCCGCACTGCTCAAAGTGCTATACCCCCGCAAACAGGCCAAGGCGCTTGTCTTTGGCCACACCCACGTCTGGCGGCACTCCGAGAAGAACGGCCTGCATTTCATCAACCTGCCCACCACAGCCTGGCCCTTCGGCGCCAAGGACGCCACGGGCTGGACCGAGGCGACTCTCACCGATGCTGGAGCCACCTTCAAGCTCCACGGTCTTGACCACAGCCACCCCAGGCACGGGGAGACGCTGAACCTGGCCTGGCGCTAACTGAGATCGGGAGGAATCGACCATGACAACAAGCACAACCACAAGCGTCATCAGCCGGCGCGGAATGATGAAGACCGCCGCCTCCGCCGCGGCTTTCACCATCGTCGCCCCACAGTTCGTCCGCGGCACGCAGGCCAACTCGAAGATCGAACTCGGTGTTGTCGGCTGCGGCGGGCGCGGGGCGTGGATCGCCAACCTCTTCGCGCGCCATCCCGGCTATCAGATCACCGCCGTCGCAGACTACTTCCAAGCGGTCGCCGATCGTTGCGGCGATGCACTGAAGGTTCCCCAGGGCCGCCGCTTTCCCGGCCTGCTCGGCTATAAGCGGCTCATCGAGAGCAAGGTTGACGCCGTCGCCCTCGAAACCCCGCCCTGGTTCTTCCCCGAGCACGCCACGGCCGCCGTCAGCGCCGGCCTGCACGTCTACATGGCCAAGCCGGTGGCATGCGATGTCCCGGGCACTCTGGCCATCGCTGCGGCCGGCAGGCAGGCCACCCAGACGCAGCGCTGCTTCCTCGTGGACTTTCAGATTCGCACCGATCCTTACGCCAGCGAGACCGTCAAGCGCATCCGGGAAGGCGCGCTCGGGAAGCTGTCGATGATCAGCTCTTTCTACACGGATGAAGGCTTCGCCGACCCGCCCAGGCAGAAAACCATCGCGCCGCGGCTCCAGCAGCTTATCTGGGTGAACGACAACGACATCGGCGGCGGATATCTCGTCAACGCGGGCATTCACGCCATCGACGCCGCGCTCTGGGTGGCCAATGCCAATCCGCTCAGCGCCATGGGCTCGGGCAGAAAAGGGCGAAAGGAAATCAACGGCGACAGCGACGACATCTTCTCCATCACCTATGAGTTCCCCGGCGGGCTGGTATGCAATCATCGCGGCGAGCACATTCAGAACCTGCATGGCTTCACGGCCGGCTGTGAAGCGTATGGCCAGGGAGCCTATGCCGAGATCAACTATGAAGGCAAGACTTGGCTGCGCGGCGGCGAAATGGGGTATCGCGGCGGCGACGTCGTCGGCCTCTACGAAGCCGGCGCCGTCAGCAACATCGCCCTCTTTCACAAGAGCGTCGCCGAGAGCAGATTCGACAACCCCACCCTCACGCCCAGCGTCAACGCGACGCTGGCCACCCTGCTCGGCCGCGAAGCCGCCCACAGGAACGCGAAAGTCACCTGGGATGAGCTGATCAGGGAGAACAAGAAACTGGACATCGACCTGACCGGCCTGGCTCAGTAGCCGCGATGTCGGCGGCGAAGACGCCGGATTCCGCTCCCGAGGCGCGGCTCAGAGGCCACATCCAGCCATCGTTGTTTGCCTGCCGCCATCGGCGCAGTATCATCGCCCAGAAATGATTCGCACCAAGATTGTTGCAACCATCGGCCCCGCCACATCCCAGGTGGACACCCTAGCGCGGCTCTTTGCCGAGGGTGCCGACATTTGCCGGCTGAACTTCTCCCATGGCAACCTGGATGAGCACGCAGCCATGCTGACGGCGGTCCGCCAGGCCGCTCAGCGCCAGGGCTGCCACATGGGCATTCTCGGCGACCTCGGCGGCCCCAAGATTCGCCTCGGCCAGGTCGCTGACGCTGACGGTTCCGGCGGCATGCCTATCGAAATCGGCCAGACGCTCATCATCCAGCGCCAGCCGATCGTCGGCGTTGCCGGCCGCGTCAGCGCCAACTATCCCCGCTTCGTTGATGATGTCGCCGTCGGCGACCGGGTCCTGATCGAGGATGGTCTGTTGCGCTTCGTCATCACGGATAAGTCGGCCGATGAGGTGGTCGCCGCCTGCACCGCCGGCGGCATCCTGCGAAGCGCCAAGGGCATCAACCTGCCCAATACTCAGCTCAACATCCCTTCCATCACCGAAAAGGACTGGGCCTGCGCCGACTGGGCCGTTGACAACGGCCTCGATTTCCTCGCTCTCTCCTTCGTCCGCCGCGCCGACGACCTGCACGAGCTCCGCCGGCACCTCCGCGGACGCGGCAGCGACATTCACCTGATAGCCAAGATCGAGAAGCCCGAGGCGCTTGGGCAGATCGATGCCATTCTGGCCGCGTGCGATGGCCTGATGGTGGCGCGAGGCGATCTCGGGGTGGAGATGGATGTGGCTCAGGTGCCGATTGTCCAGAAGGACCTGATCCGCCGCTGCCAGCTCGCCGGCAAGCCCGTCATCGTCGCCACCCAGATGCTTCAGAGCATGATCGAGCAGGCCTCACCGACCCGGGCCGAGGTCAGCGATGTCGCCAACGCCATCTTTGACGGCGCTGATGCCGTCATGCTCAGCGGGGAGACTTCCGTCGGCAAGTATCCCCTCGCGGCCGTCCACATCATGAACCACGTCGCCGAGGTGACCGAAGCCTACCTGGCTTCCATCGATGGCATCCGCCAGCCCGTCGTTCATCCCACCACCGCCGATCTGAGCATCGCCCTCGGCCATGCCGTCTGGGAGATCGTGCACGACCTGAAGGCGAGAATGGTCGCCCTCTGGAGCCAGACAGGCGCCACAGCGCAAGCATTCAGCAAGTTCCATATGCCCGTGCCCATCATCGCCTTTTCCAGCAATCCCAAGGTGCTGCGCCAGATGGCCATCCACTACGGGGTGATCGCCCAGGAAATGTCGTCCCCGGCCGATGTCGGCCTCCTCGTCGAGCAGGTTGACCGGCTCGTCCGCCACCAACGGCTCGCCGAACCCGGCGACCGTATCGTCATCGTTGCCGGCTCCGCCATGGGCACGCCGGGCACCATGAATGGTATTATGATCCACACCGTCGGCGAACCGGCCTCTGTCGCCCCGCGCGGGGCCGACCCCGCCCAGTCACAGGCAGGAGCATCGCGATGAGCGTTTTGCGTCGGATTCAACCACTGATCCTGCTGGCCCTCGCCGCCGCCCCAGGCTGCATTGGCCGGACTTCCCCCGCCACCCGTCCCGCCACCGCCATCGACCCCAGGACGGCCGATCCCGCCTATTGGCTTAGCCAGCCCGCCAGCGCCGCAGCCACGGCCGGCGATCTCGCCGTCCTGTGGGATGCTTCCGAGGATGTCGCCCGCCGTTATAGTTTTCGCATTGACCGCCGCGACTATCGCGACGGCATCCTTACCACCTATCCCATCATCTCCAAGCAGTTCTTTGAGGTCTGGCGCGGCGACGCAGGAAGCATTGACGATGTCCGCGAATCTTCTTTGGCGACAGTCCGCCGCAGCATCCATTTCCGGTTCTCAGAGGCTCCCGACGGCGGCTACAGCGTCGCCCCCAGGGTGCTCGTCGAGCGGCAGTCCCGGCCCGATCCCACTCTGCGCACGGACGAGAGCGCGCCCGATACCTACTGGTACGCCCTTCGCCGCGACCGGCAGATGGAACGGAAGCTGGCCGACGATATCCGCGATCGGATTGCATCACATTCCACCGGCGCCCTGGCTCAACCGTAAATCCGAAGCGCGCGCACCGGAGATTCCACCAGGCCGTACCGCTCCGCCAGTGCGTGGAACTGCTGAATGGCTTTCAACTGCCTCTCGCCGATGTCGTACGTGAGATAACACGTCAGGTATTGCAGCGCCACCCCCGGCGGCCATCCGCGCGGGACGGCATGCTGCGCGATGATTTCATCCACGTGCTTCAACCCTTGTCGCTTCGCCCGTTCCAGTCGCTGCGGCAGGTCGCCCAGGTCCACCCCATCCCGCACCATCCAGGCCGCGAAAACGAACGGCAGGCCAGTCATCTGCTTCCACGCCAGTCCCAGATCGAGCTGGTGCTCAAAGCCGCTGGGCTCCTCGCAAACGACTTTGTCGCCAATCAGCAACCTTGCCTCGCATGGCTGATCGATCCCCCGCTTCAGGTCGACGAACTGCGGTCGAAGCCCGAAACGTTCCGCAAGGATGACTCGTGCCAGCGCCACCGAGGTGTGGCTGTCGGTGTCGCAGGCCAGCCATTGAATTTCCGAGATCGGCACCCGGGAGAATATCCGCACTGTGAGGGTTGGCCCGTCACACCCGATCCCCCCGCTGGTCACCACGCGCAGGCCCGCCATCCGCTGGTAGTCGATCACCGGCAACAGCGCCATGTCGAACTCATGGCCCCTCAGTCCGTCAATCAGCCGTGAGGGAACATCCAACGCCAACTTCACATCCCGCGTGTGATCAAGCCCGAAAATCAACGGCTTGGCGTTGAGAAAGCTCACGCTGCCGACGCGGATGGCGCGCCGACGTAATCCAGCGGGACTCGATGCCGATGCCGTGCTCATACGCGGAGTATACCCGTCCGAGCCCGCCAGAACTGATGTTTCAACGGTTTTGAAGAGACCGCCCGATGCAACTCGCCGACCGTGTGGCATGCATCACAACGTCGTACCGCAGGCAACGGATATCGGCCGCAATCAGTCTGTATTCCACCGGCGACAGCACGCCGACTTCAACGCCTGCCGGGTTGCGAAACTATCGCCCATAGCGGAGAATGCCGCGGACTTGCCCGGCGCGATTGGCGTCTGTGAAGTTCGCAATCGGTGCCGGGGATTCTTCTTTCGATCGACCTGAAAAATGAAGCCGAACTACCTTATCGCGAGAGCACTTCTCACCATCGTCGTGGCCGGCGGTTGGGTGGCCGTGGGCCGGATTGCGCGGGCAGCCGAACCACCAGCCCAGAAGCTCCTGCACGCCGACAGCCGCTCGGACTTCACACATCGTATCCCGATCTACGATGAGAACCAGAAGGACATCCGCCCATCGGATTCCAATACATCAAAGACCCTGGTGAAGCCCTTCTCGCAACTGGGCACCTGCGGCAAGTGCCATGACTATCAGACCATCGGCGGCGGCTGGCACTTCAACGCCAACGCCAGCGTCAAGCCCGGCCGCCCCGGCGAGCCCTTCATCTACTACGACCCCGCCACACGCACCCAGCTTCCCCTTTCCCTCCGCCCCTGGAAGGGAGTCTACAAGCCCGCCGATATCGGCATGAACGACTGGGAATTCGTCCTGCATTTCGGCCGCCACATGCCCGGCGGCGGCATCGGCGAGAAACCCACGGACTCCGCCTGGACCTACAAGCCGGAAGACAAGCTCACGGATGAAGAGGCGGAACGTGCCGACGATCCCCACACCCCCCGCTGGCACATCGCCGGCAAACTCGAAATTGACTGCATGGTTTGCCACAGCGCCGATGCAACCCATGATGCCGGTGTTCGCGCTGAACAGGTCGAATTCGGAAACTTCCAGTGGGCCTCGGGCGTTGCCCTGGGTTTGGGCACCATCAAGGGCAAGCCTAGGTTTGCCAAGAACATGAGCGCCAATTGGGATGCCAAAGAGGCGGCCAAGGAAGACACCGAACTCGATCCCGGCCCCAAACTTTTCTACGACCTGGGCCAATTCAACGCCGAAAACATGGTATTCCTGCCGGTCAGCAAGAAACCCTCCGCCAGCCGCTGCTATTTCTGCCACACCACCCAGCAAGCCGTCGATCGCGACAACTTCTGGCACAGCCAGACCGACGTGCACCTTCAGGCGGGCCTGACTTGTTCCGACTGCCATCGCCACGGCATCGACCACCAGGTCGTTCGCGGCTATGAGAACGAAGGGCAAGAACGCAATTCGGAGGTGGTTGCCGCCTTCTCCTGCAAGGGTTGCCACATGGGCGTCGAAGGCGCCACCAACCCAGAAATCGCGATGGGCACGCGGCTGGGCTCACCGAAGCCCGATCACATTGGCCTGCCTCCCATCCACTTCGAAAAACTCTCCTGCACCGCCTGCCATTCCGGCACCTTCCCCGGCGAAACGCCCCAGGCCATCCAGACTTCCCTCGCCCACGCCCTGGGCATCCACAGCCCCAGCCGCGCCCCGGAGAATCCACCCATGATCGCCGCACCCATCTTCCTCCGCGAGATGGATGCCGAAGGCAACCGCACAGGCAAGATCGCCCCACACAAGATGGTCTGGCCCAGCTTCTGGGGCCGGCTCCACGGCGACAAGCTCACCCCCATCTCCCCCACCGACGCCCTGCTGAAGAAGGCCATGAGTGCGGCCGCCGCCGGCAAGGATAAGCCCCTCACCGCCGACCAGATCACCAAGGCCCTCACCGCCCTGGGTGACAAGGCCGGCCAGCCCGTGTACGTCAGCGCCGGCAAGCTCCACAGCCTGACTGGCGGCAAGCTCGCCAGCACTGAGCATCCCGCAGCCGAGCCCTACGCCTGGCCGATCGGCCACGATGTGCGCCCGGCCGGCCAGTCTCTTGGCGCTCGCGGCTGCTCCGATTGCCATTCCACCGATTCCCCCATCTACTTCGGCAAGGTCGCCGCCGCGGGTTTCGCCCCCATCGACGCCGCCCTCACCCGCACCATGTACCAGATGCGCCAGGATGGCGGCCTCATTCCGACGCTCTTCGCCCTGTCCTTCAAGTTCCGCACCATGCTCAAGGTGCTGGCGTTCACCTGCGCCGCCATACTCGCGCTGGTCATTCTCCTTGGCGCCCTCCGCGCCATCGGCTGGCGCCCGGAAACCCAGCGGTAATGTCCCGAGAACCCTGAGAGACCAAAGGCTCTGAATCCGAGATCCATATGACGTTCCGAATCTTCGCCATTGTCGGTCTTGCCCTCGCGGTCGTGCTGGTACTCGTGTCCCGCGCCCGCGCCGGGCGGAATCGCGTTCCCGCTTGCTGCATCGTCGAGCGACTTACCTGGCTCGCCGCCCTGCTCGGCCTCGCCGTCGCCGCCATCACCGGCCTCATCGCCGGCATCGGCTGGGGCGGGCGCATGTCCGACCTCCTGCTCATGACCCATTGCGCCGGCGCACCGCTTTTCGCCGTTGCTGTCACCGCGATGTCGCTGATGACCTCAGACCGTTACATGCCCGATCGCAAGAGCCTTCCCGGACGCTGCTCGTTCTGGCTCATGCTCGCGTCGTCGCTGGTGGTCATCCTGACCGCGGTCATTCCCATGACACCGATCTTCGGAACACATGGCCAGGAGCTCCTTTACGAAACACACCGCTACGGTTCGCTGCTCGTGATGGTCTTCGCCCTCAGCTTCGCGGCCACGCGCGGCGGCATTGCCGCCCCCGCCGCGGAACAGGCCCCGCATGCCCCTGTGCAACAGGCTTGACCTGCAACGCCGTACGGCAGGATTTCGCGGTTACATGGAACTCTCGATCGTCATTCCGGCCTACAGGGAGGCTCATAAGATCTCGGCCGATGTGCGCGCAGCGGCCGACTTCCTGGTGCGTGCCGGCATCACGGGCGAGGTCATCATCGCCGACGACGGCAGCCCCGACGGCACCGCCGCCGCTGCCCGAAGAACGCCCATTCCGCCGGGCGTCGAGCTTCGGGTGCTGGAACTGGAGCATCGCGGCAAGGGCTCGGCCCTTCGCCACGGCATGCGGGAAGCACGCGGCGATTACGTTATGTTCGCCGATTCCGGAGTATGTGTGCCCTTCGACGACTGCCTGCCCGCCCTCGACATGCTCCGCCGCGGCGATTGCGACATCGCCAACGGCTCGCGCAAGCTGCCCGATAGCGTCATTACCCGACCTCAGAGTCTCTACCGCCGGATACTCTCACGCCTGTTCCGAGGCGTGGTCCGCCGCTACATGCGCATACCCCGCTTCTCCGACACCCAGTGCGGCTTCAAGATTTACCGCGGCGATGTCGCCCGCAAGCTCTACATCGCCTGCGTCACCGACGGGTTTATGTTCGATCTCGAGGTGATCGCCCGCGCCCTGGCCGCCGGCTATCGCATCGCTGAGTTCCCCGTCCACTGGACCTGCGACCGCGACTCGCGGCTCAAGCCCTCACGGGAAATGCTCCACACGTTCGCCGAGCTCCACGCCATCAAGCGACAGCTCGCCAGCGAACCGCCCACGCAACCGGCTGATCGCCCATAGATCCGTGCGCCACCCGGCCCTCCGCGACATCGCCCGGCCCCTTCTGCCCAATTCCGCTGTCCGCCCCTTGGTGCGCCAGCCGTCCGCACCTATCATGTGACATCTGACGTCCTGGCCCACGAGGGGCCGCGGACCACTGACGATGGACCAATCACATGCTCGACTGGATTTCAACTCATATCCCCCCCTGGGTATGGCTGACGCTCATCATCCCCGCCGCGGCGCTGGGCACGGTGGCTTACCTGATCCTGCTTGAGCGCAAGGTGGCGGCGTGGACGCAAGACCGCGTCGGGCCGAACCGGGTGGGTCTGGGCTTCGGGATCATCCCGTGGCTTAAAGACAGGAAGATGCTCGGCCTGGGCCAACCGCTGGCCGACGGGCTGAAGTTCTTTCTCAAGGAAGACTACAAGCCGGCCGGCGTAGACAGCATCCTGTTCACTGTCGCCCCGGCGGTGATGATGTTGGTGGTGTTCATCGCGATCGCGGTGATCCCGTGGGGCGGGGTCGTCGGGCATGCGACGACGATCACCCTGCCCGCTGGCGCAAATTCCGCCGCCGTAGACGCGGCCATCGCCGCCAGCCTGCCGCAATGGCACCAGGTGGTCGGTGAGCCGGTCGTGGCCGGCAACCAGGTCACTTTCACCCACGGGTGGTTCTTTCAGATCGCCAACCTGAACATCGGCGCGCTGTACATCATCGCCGTCCTGTCGCTGGCGGTGTACGGGATCGTGGTCGGCGGGTGGGCATCCAACAACAAGTACTCGTTCCTGGGTGGCCTGCGCGCCACAGCGCAGATGATCTCGTACGAAATCCCGCTGGGTCTGTCGCTGCTGACGGTTGCCGTCATGTTCGGCACGCTGGATCTGGGCGTCATCGTGCAGAACCAGGCGCACTACTGGCTGGGGTTCATTCCCGCGTGGAACGTCTTCTGCCAGCCGCTGGCGTTTGTCGTATTCCTCATCTGCATCCACGCCGAAGCCAACCGCGCGCCGTTCGACCTCGCCGAGGCCGAGCAGGAACTCGTCGGCGGCTATCACACGGAATACTCCTCCATGCGTTTTGCGCTGTTCTTCCTGGCCGAATACGCCGGCATGATCGTCACCAGCGCCCTGTGCGTGGCGCTGTTCTTCGGCGGGTGGCATTTCCCCGGCCTCACCGGCAACATCGATCCGGCCAATCCGGCCGTCACCGACAGCCTCTGGATCGCCATCCTGCGGTTCGTTGTCTTCTTCGCGAAGCTGCTGCTGGTCATCTTCATCTTCATGTGGGTGCGGTGGAGCCTGCCGCGATTCCGTTTCGACCAGTTGATGATGCTGTCGTGGCGGGCGCTGATCCCCATCTCGCTGGCGCTGCTGGTCATCACGGCCGTGGTGATCTACATCTTTGGCCCGAATACCGAAATCTACCGCCAGCGCCGTTGGCTGGACGCCCTCATGGCAGCAGTTCTGCTTGCTGCGAACGTCATCGTAATGGTGGCTGCCGTTGGCCTGAGCTTCATCGTGCCGGCCGCCCCGCCCACCAACCGTCGGCTGGCCGTCGAAGGCAGCCGTTTTGCCGCCGCCCCCCTGCCGGCCAAGGCATAGGATCATACCGCCATGAAAGACAGCGACATCATCGAGCTTCAGGAGCCCACACTGACCCTGGCCGATCAGTTCTACCTGCCGCAGGTGCTGGCGGGGCTGGGCACCACGTTTAAGCACATGTTCCTCACGCTGGGCGGCAAGGACCGCGTGCTCCAGTACCCTGAGGAAAAGCGCGACCACCAGCCTGTGGATCAGGGCGGAATGGCCGCACGCATCTACCGCGGCGTGCACCGGCTGAACAAGGATGAATCCGGCCGGGTGAAGTGCGTGGCCTGCTTCATGTGCTCGACCGCCTGTCCCGCTCGCTGCATCCACATCGAGGCCGGCGAATCGCCCTGGCCCGACCGCGAAAAGTACCCCGTCAAGTTCGACATCGATGAACTGCGCTGCATCTACTGCGGCATGTGCGAGGAAGCCTGCCCCGTCGATGCCATTGAACTCACCCATGAGTACGACATCGTCGGCTTGACCCGCCAAGAGATGGTCTTCGACAAGGCCAAACTGCTGCAGATATACGACCAGACCGTGAAGGTGGAACCGATGTAGCGGCGGCACAGGCGTTTGAACGCGCGGAGAGATTCTGGCACAATGGCCCGCGCATGCTCCTGCAAACCAACAGCTACCTGATACCCGCCGAAAAGCGCAACGAACACGAACGCCTCATGCGCCGATTCCGTCAGATGCTCAAGACGCTCGGCTGCGATCATTTCGAGGTGTGCGAACAGCTTGGGGCGGAATTCGGCGAATCGCGGCCAATAAGCCGCTTCGTGCAGATGCTGCGTTTCCGCGACCGTCGGCACTTCCAGGCCGTGCAGTCGGCCGAGCGCAATGACCCCGCCGCCCAGGCGCTGGTGAAGGAGTTCATGCAGCTTCTGGCCAGCGCCGGCCGCGAGCCCACCATCACGACCAACTACTACGATTTCCTCATGGCCGCCCCTGACCCCACCCGGCCAGCCACCGCCGCATCCGAGACCACCGCCATGTGAGGCGCCGGGAGACGGCCCGCATCTCCGACGACACTGACACCGACAACATTGGCCTTTGATGCTTGCCAAAGGCGGATGGAAGAGGAACCGGCAACCGCACTCCCCCTCGCCCCTCGACCGACCTGGTTGGGTGCGGCCCTACTCCCCGCGGGGTTCTGCGCGTATACTGCCCGGCCCATGACCGATGGTTTGGACATTCCCGCTCAGCGCATGCCCCGGCACATCGCCATCATTATGGATGGCAACGGCCGCTGGGCGGTCCGGCGCGGGCAGATTCGCATCAAGGGCCACGAGCAGGGCGCCAAGACCGTCCGCCGAATCGTCACCGAATGTGCCCGTCTGCGCAAGGACCACGGAGGGCCCGATTACCTCACGCTCTATTCGTTCTCTCTGGAAAACTGGAAGCGACCCGCTGACGAGGTGGCCTTTCTGATGCAGATGTACGCCGCGTACCTGCGCCAGGAACTGCCCACCATGATGCAGAACAACATCCGCTTCCGCCAGATCGGGCGCCTCGACAACCTGCCGCCAAGCGTCATCGACGAAATGAATCGCACCATCGACCGGACCAGCGGCAACACCGGCCTCACGCTGGTTCTGGCCATCAACTACGGCAGCCGCGCCGAGATCGCCGACGCCTGCCGCGCCATCGCCGCCAAGGCCAAGGCCGGCCAGATCGATCCAGCACAAATCGATGAATCCACCATCGCCCAGCATCTTTACACCGCCGGCATGCCCGATCCCGATTTGCTGATCCGCACCGCCGGTGAGATGCGCATCAGCAACTACCTGCTCTGGCAGATCAGCTACGCCGAACTGTACGTCAGCCAGGCGCTCTGGCCCGATTTCGATGAACCTGAACTGCACCAGGCAATCAGGGCCTACGCCGGCCGCCATCGGCGATTCGGCGCGTTGGACCAGACCAACACGCTGCCCGCCGCGGCGAAGACAGAGCAATAAAGAAGGAACCGCCGTGGTGACGGTCCCTCGCAGCGCCGCGGGTGCGGCGATATTCGCACGAGTCTTGTACCGATAGACGGGCTTCGGTGTAAACGGGCAAATTTCCGCACATGGACCCCGCACTTCGCAACCGCCTGACGTTCGGACCGATCATGCTGGCTGCCCTCCTGGGCCTGCTCTGGCTCGACCACTGGGTCGAAGTCGCCTACGGCGTCGATGGCGTCGGCCTGCTGATCATTCTGGGCCTTATCCTGCCGCCGGCCGTTTTCGAACTGGCCCGGCTTTTCGCGGCCGAGCAGGTCCGGCCCAAGCGAACCATCGCCATCCTCGGCGCTGGCTCGCTGGTCGCGCACGGCTTCCTCACGCAATTCGACGGATTCCGGCCGATTGCGGCCAGTACGCTGGCGTTCATCGTCGTCGCCGTGATGATCCTGGCCGCCATGCACCGGGCATGGCTCCAACGCACCGAACAGGCGATCCAGAACATGGCGGGCACCGTCCTGGCGACGCTCTACCTCGGCGGGCTGGCGTGGTTCCTGGTGGCGCTGCGCGTCAAGCAGTCATCGCGCCCCGGCGGCTTCAGCGGCACGACGATGGTCATCGTCATGATCCTCCTGACGGTCAAGTTCACCGATATCGGCGCGTTCTTTGGCGGCAAGGCCACGGGCCGACACAAGCTCATCCCCTGGCTTAGCCCCGGCAAGACCTGGGAAGGGCTGTTCTTCGGAATCCTCACCGCCGGCATCGTCGGCGCGGTGTGCGCGCCTTGGGTGTTCGGGCTCGTATGGTGGAAAGGCTTCATCTTCGGCACTCTGATCGGCCTTGTCGGCCAGGCGGGCGACCTGCTCGAAAGCCTCATGAAGCGAGATGCCGAGGTCAAGGATTCCGGCCATCTCATTCCCGGCTTCGGCGGTGTGCTGGATGTCATCGACAGCCCCCTGCTCGCCGCTCCGTTTGCCTACCTGCTTTTCAGTCTGTTCTGATTCGCCCGAACCAGCCACAGTCCCGTGCCCGTACGAATGTGCGTCGGTGCTCCCGAGACCGCCACGCTCCCATCGGCAATGCGACCGAGTTTCCGCCCGCTCTGGAGCAAACTCCCTCGCCGGATATAATGCTGTGTAAGCCACTGAACCGACCCCTGTGCCGGGGCGTACACAATCTTCATAGATAGCGAGAAGAACACAGGCGTGAATCTGAGCATCACCATAGAGCAGCCGGACAAAAAGGTGGCGCTTTTTGGCTCGGCCGATCGGCATCTGAGGATGCTGCGCGAAGCCTTTGGCATACATCTCGTCAGCCGCGACGATGAACTCCACATCACCGGCGAAAGAGACCAGGTTGGCAAGGCCGCCGCCGTGCTCGACCAGATGCAGCGCAAGTTGCGTCGGCAGGAATGGTTAACGCTGGAGGACGTTGGCCGCGCCATCAGCGATGTCACCGCCGACCAGCACGAGCAAAACCCCGACCAGATCGATATTTACGTTCGAGGAAGGTCGATCCGCCCCAAGACCGACGGCCAGCATCGGTACACGCGGGCAATGCTGGAGAACGACCTGACGTTCTGCGTCGGCCCCGCCGGCACCGGCAAGACTTATCTGGCAGTTGCTGTCGCCGCAAGCCTTCTCAAGCGCGGACAGGTCAAACGCATCGTCCTCGCTCGCCCGGCCGTCGAGGCCGGTGAACGCCTCGGCTTCCTTCCCGGAGATTTGCAAGCCAAGGTAAATCCATATCTTAGACCACTGTTCGACGCGCTCCATGACATGATGGAATTTGACCAGGCCAAGCGTTTCATGGTCAATGATGTCATTGAGGTGATTCCGCTGGCCTTTATGCGCGGGCGGACGCTCAATGGCAGTGTCGTTATCCTTGACGAAGCCCAGAACACCACCCCCAGCCAGATGCTGATGTTTTTGACAAGGCTCGGGCATGACTCCAAAATGATCGTAACCGGTGACCCCAGCCAGGTGGACCTGCCGGAAGACCAACCCAGCGGACTGGTCGACGCCATGGAGAAACTGAAGGGCATCAAGGGCATTGCCATGGTGGAACTTGACCGGGCAGACATCGTGCGACACCGCCTGGTGCAGAACATCGTCAATGCGTATGAGAGATAGTGATGCGTTGCCCGTCGGCGAACGGCCCATGCCGCCCGGCGGTTGACAACCGGCCGTTCAAAAGATGTTCGGATTTCGCAAACATCACCGCCGCCGGGTCGAGATCCGCAGGAATCGCCCCGATGTCGGCCTGCTCTGGCAGGGCCTCAGAGAGCCGCAGTTCTTGCTGGTCATCGCGATCGCCATCGTCTTCTGGATGGTGGCTTTCAGCATCACCACCCTCCGGGATCAGGTGGTCGCATATCGCCCGGGTCAGTACGTTCATCGCGACGCCCTGAGCCGAGTGAAGTTCGAGTCCCGAGATCCCGAGCGGGAACAGCAGATCCGCCAATACGCCAGGGATGTCGCCCCGCGAGTGTACCGGCGCATCGACCTGGCATTCTCGCGGCTGGAACACCGCCTTCTGGCGCTTCCCTCCGAGGTCAGCACGCTTCAGCCCGAACAACTGCCCCGGGAATTGCGGCTCGACGGAGGCACCATCACCGCTCTGAAGAGCATCCACCAAGATCGCGCGGAAGACTACAAGAAATGGG
>CAZMXI010000039.1:5381-31484 GCA_964570205.1 uncultured Tepidisphaeraceae bacterium | reverse complement strand
GCCTGCGGCACATGCCCGATGCCACATTCGATGGTGCTGCCATCCTCGACCAGGTGCGCGACGTGTGCGCCGATCTTCCGAAGGCGGTCGTCGAGCTTTGCGGCGGGCGCCTCGATGATGCTCTCCTCAAACGGCACGAGCATGTCGATGTGGTTGACATGAATGAAGCTGTTGCCCAGGGTGCGTGGCATCAGCGGATTGACCTGGGCGATGACGTATTTGGCGCTGGCCGCCGCAGATCTGACGATGTCCACGGATACGCCGAGGCTGCACTGGCCGCGGACGTCCGGTGGTGAGACGCTGATCATGGCCACATCGATCGGAATCCGTCCTTCCTCGAACTCCAGAGGAATTTCGTGGAGGAAGATGGGGGTATAGTCGCCGATGCCCTTCGCGAGGGCTCCACGGACGTTCTCGGCGACGAAAAAGGTGTTCATCTTGAAACGATCGCGGAACTCCTCGGTGGCGTAGGGAGCAATGCCGACGGTCAGCAGATGGATGACATGGGCGTCATAGATCTCGCTGGCGTTGGCGACCATGGCGCGGACCAGGTGTTGCGGCTGGGCGCAGCCGGTGGCGATGAAGATGCTGCTGCCGGGCTTGATCAACTTCATCGCGGCATCGGCGGTGCCGATCATATCCTTGTATCGCGTCTGCCAGTCGTGATCGGAAGTACTTCGCGGCTCCATAGCTGTCTCATCCTTCTCCGGACCGCAGCCCCAGGGGGCGATCCGAACAATGGCGGGTTATCTTCCTTTGACGGCCTCCACGCTGATGCGCGCATCGACCGCAATCGGGGTCGTTCCGACAGGGCCAACCACCAGCGGGTTGATGTCCATCTCGACGATCTGCGGGAACTCGGTCACAAGCTGGCTGAGGCGCTGCAGCGCCTCGGCGACGGCGTCGATGTCAACGCCCTCCTGCCCGCGGAATCCCGCGAGCATGTGATACGTTCGGGTGCCAAGAAGCATCTGTCTGGCCTCGTCGGCGGTGAGCGGCGCGAGGTGAAACGCCACATCCTTCAGCACTTCGACGAAGACACCGCCCATACCGAACATCATCAGCGGCCCGAAGTGAGGATCGCGATTCATTCCGAGGATGACCTCGCGGCCGCCCCGGACCATCTCCTCGACCAGCACGCCGAGAATCTCGGCATCCTCCGCAATCTGCGCGGGAATCCGGTACATCATGAGGTCGAAGGCGTCTTTGACCTCCTGCCGATTGTGCAGACCAACCTTCACGCCACCCACGTCCGACTTATGGATGATGTCGGGCGACCATATCTTCAAGACGACCGGGTAGCCAAGCTGGTCGGCGATGTTGGCGGCCTGATCGGCCGAAGTAGCCAGTGAACCGCGAGGCGTCACGAAGCCGTAGGCTTCGAGGATGTCCTTCGATTCCATCTCGCCGATCTCCCGGAGATTGCGCCGCAGGTGGCGATCCACAATCCGCTCGACGCGATGGCGATTGACCGGGAACACCTTCACGACGCGCTTGGGACGATTCTTCCAACGGGCATAATCGAGCATTACTTTGAGCGACCGAACGGCATTCTCGGGGCAACTATACACAGGAATCTGTCCGGCGCGCAGGATCCGGACCCCAGGCTCCACCTGCGCCGCACCCATGAAACAGGCCATCACGGTCTTGCCCTGGCCGGCACGGGCGGCTTCGACCACCTGCTGCGCCGTCTGTTCCACCTGAGTCATCACCTGAGGCGTCAGCAGGACGATCACCGCGTCAACACCGGCATCCTCCAGCACGGCGTCGATGGCGACCCTATACCGGTCGGCCATCGCGTCACCCAGCACGTCCACCGGGTTACGTGTGTTGGCAGCCGGAGGCAATCCCCGGGCAAGGCTGGAGATGGTGCATTCGCTCAGTTGGGCAAAGGTCAGGCCCTCCCGTTCAATGGCGTCAGCGGCCATGATTCCTGCTCCGCCGGCATTGGTGACCACGGCGACGTTCGCACCCCGCGGCAGCGGCTGATACGCAAAAGCCTGCGCGTAATCGAATTGGGCGGCAATGGAGTCGCATCGTACAACGCCAGCGCGAATGAATGCGCTCTCATAGACAGCCTCGTCGCCGGCCAGGCTCCCCGTGTGCGATGTGGCGGCGCGAGCGCCCGCGTCGGTTCCGCCCGATTTCATCAGCAGGATCGGCTTGTCGCGCGAAATCTGTTCCGCCTCGCGCACAAACTCATTGCCGTCGATGATGCTCTCGAGGTATCCGGCAATGACAAGCGTATCCGGGTCCTCGCCCAAGGCATGCAGGATCTCCATCTCGTCGATGTCGGCCTTGTTGCCAATGCTGAAGAGCGCGCTGAAGCCGATCCGGCTGGTATCGGCGGCGTCCAGAATCGCGGCCAACAGCGCACCGGACTGAGACAGGTAGCCGATTCCGCCCGAGCGAGGCAGAATTCCACCGAAACTGGCATTCAGTTTCGCGGCCGGAACAAGCACTCCCAGGCAATTCGGGCCCATGATACGGATGCCGTAGTTCCGGGCCACGGAAACGATCTCCCGCTCCAGCGCCGCCCCCTCGGCGCCGACCTCCTTGAAGCCGGCCGTGATGACAATGACCGCCTTGGTCCCAATCAGGCCACACTGATGAATCACTTTGGGCACCGCAGGCGGCGGGACGACGACCACCACCAGTTCCGGGACCTCTTTGATCGATCTGAGATCGGGCCAGCAGCGTATCCCCGCAATCTCGCCGGCATTGGGATTGACGGCAAATATCTTGCCTTCGTATCCGCCACGGATCAGGCAATTCAACACCGCGTGCCCCACTTTGCCGGGATCGCGCGATGCACCAACGATCGCAACTGACTTCGGACGCATGAAGCTGTCGAAGTTCATCGGACTGCTGCCCTTTCCTGCGCGGCACCGATTCGACGACTGAGCAATCCATCGTATGATCGAAATCCGCGAACGCAAGGGCGCGAGGTTGCACCTTCGCCGCGGAGAAATTCCGTCTCGAACCGGTCGCCGTCGCGACATGTGGCCCTCGATCAGGTAAGCTATCCGCATGCGGCCTGGTTGGGTATACCACGTCGATTTTCTGAAACACGACACGGGCCTGATGCACCCGGAGCGGGCCGCTCGCTTGGAAGCGATCGTCAGCGCATTGACCAATGCGGGCCTGCTGGATCGAATGGAGCCGCTGAGTTTTTCTGCGGCCGTCGCAGAGCAACTTCATGGAATCCATGATCCGGCCTACGTCGAAATGGTCGAGTCGGCGTGCCGCCTGGGGATAGGCATTGTGGGCTCGAAGGAGACGCGGTTGTGCCCGCGCACATACGAGGTAGCGCTGCTGGCCGTCGGAGGCGTGCTGGCCGCATGCGACGCCGCCATGGGCTCCGGGCCCAGGCAGAGCTTCTGCGCAGTTCGCCCACCGGGCCATCACGCCGAGTTCGACCTGGCGATGGGCTTCTGCATCTTCAACAATATCGCCATCGCGGCGGACCACCTCGTTCGCCGTCACGGCCTGGAACGCGTGGCGATCCTCGATTTTGACGTTCACCACGGCAACGGCACGCAGAGCGCTTTTGAGTCTCGGCAGGATGTGCTGTACGTCAGTATCCACGAAGATCCCGCGAGGCTCTTTCCGGGCACCGGCTACGAGAGCGAGATGGGCCACGGACGGGGCCGCGGCTACACCGTGAATGTGCCCATGCAGCCCGGCGCCGACGATGCGGCTTACCGCCGCGCGTTCGCAGAGAAAGTCATGCCGCGGCTCTACCGCTATCAGCCGCAGTTCCTACTTGTCAGCGCCGGCTTCGATGCCGTGCGAGATGATCCGGTTTCACACATCAATCTCGAGCCTGAGTCGTTCTCGTGGATCACGGAGGATCTCGTCGGCCTGGCGCGCAGTTGCTGCGATGGCAGGCTGGTCAGCATACTGGAGGGTGGGTATGAACTCCAATCGCTCAAGAAGTCGGTCGTGGCCCACGTGGCGGCCTTGCAGGACGAAATGCCCTCTGCGCCAGGCAGCGCAGAAGCAGATCGGCTGGGCGATGGCCCAGCCGATCTGACTTAACCTCTCCCTGATTGCGCCGCGCCTTGGCGCGAGTCGGTCTACCTGGTAGGCCGGTTCTCAATCAGGTCCGCAACGACACCCGGATCGGCCAAGGTGCTGGTGTCGCCAACCTTCTCAGGCTCGTTCTCGGCGATCTTGCGTAGGATGCGCCGCATGATCTTGCCCGAACGCGTCTTGGGGAGGCCGGGCGCCCACTGAATCACGTCCGGCGTGGCTGTCGGGCTGATGACTTTGCGCACATGCAGCATCAGCTCTTTCTTGAGTTCCTCGCTGGGCTTGACGCCGGACTTAAGGGTCACGTACGCGTAAATGCCCTGGCCCTTCAGATCGTGCGGGAAGCCAACAACGGCCGCTTCAGCCACTGACATATGGCACACAAGCGCGCTTTCCACCTCGGCCGTGCCCAGTCGATGGCCGGAAACGTTAATCACGTCATCGACACGGCCCAGTAGCCAGTAATCGCCATCTTCGTCGCGACGCGCGCCATCACCGGTGAAATACATGCCCTCATAGGTGCGGAAGTAGGTGTTGACGAATCGCTGGTGGTCACCCCACGTGGTGCGCATGATGCCCGGCCACGGCCTGCGTATGCAGAGCATGCCGCTCTCGCCGGGGGCGCATTCCACGCCGCTGTCCTTGAGAATGACGGGCTCGACGCCGAAGAACGGCCGGCTGGCGCTGCCGGGCTTGAGGCTGTGCGCCCCGGGCAACGGTGTGACAAGGATGCCGCCGGTCTCCGTCTGCCACCACGTGTCGACCACGGGGCAGCGTTCCTTGCCAACCACGCGCCAATACCAGAGCCACACTTCCGGATTGATCGGTTCGCCGACCGATCCGAGCAACCTCAGGCTGGACAGATTGCGCTTGAGCACGTGCTGCTCGCCCTCTCGCATCAGCGCGCGGATGGCCGTGGGCGCAGTGTAGAACTGCGTAACCTTGTACTTGTCGATGACATCCCAGAACCGGCCCGGATCCGGGTAATTCGGCACACCCTCGAACATGACCGACACAGCGCCGCTGCACAGGGGCCCGTAAACGATGTACGTATGCCCCGTGACCCAGCCGATATCGGCGGTGCACCACCAGACATCGCCGTCATGATAATCGAAGATGTACTTGAACGTAGCGGCGGCGTAGACCATATAGCCGCCGGTGGTGTGAAGAACGCCCTTGGGCTTGCCAGTCGATCCCGACGTGTACAGGATGAACAAGGGGTCTTCCGAATCCATCCATTCCGGCTCGCAGGTCGCCGACGCTTTTGTCATGCACTCATCCCACCAAAGGTCGCGGCCGGCGTTCATCTGCACGGGATGGCCGGTTCGGCGGACCACCACCACCTTCTCGATGCTCGGGCATTGCGCCACCGCCGCATCCGCCTTCGCCTTCATAGGGATGTCGTTCTTCGATCCGCGCAGGGCCGTATCCTGCGTCACGAGCACCTTACAGGTGGAGTCCTGTATCCGGTCGCGCAGCGAATCCTCGCTGAATGCGCCAAAGACCACGGAATGAATCGCCCCGATGCGGGCGCATGCCAGCATGGCAACGGGCAGTTCGGGAATCATCTGCATGAACAAACAGACCCGGTCGCCCTTCTTGACGCCCAGCGACTTGAGCACGTTGGCAAACCTGCAGACCTTCTCGTGAAGTTGCCTGTAGGTCAGTTTCGCATCTTCGCCAGGGGCATTGCCTTCCCAGATCAGAGCGGTCTGGTCTCCGCGGGTGGGCAGATGTCGGTCCAATGCGTTGACGGAGATGTTGGTCTTGCCCCCGATGAACCACTTGATGAACACCTCACGCCCAAAACTGAAATCCCGCACCTTCTCCCATCTCTTGTTCCACACGAATCCCTCGGCCATCTCGGACCAGAAGCCATCCGGATCCTCGATGGACCGATCATACATCTGCTGGTACTGCTCGAACGACTTGATGTGCGCTTTGGCCGCGAGGCTCGCCGCAGGCGGAATGACCTGCCCCGACGAACTGGCCGCTACTGAATCAGACATCGAACGCTCCTTTCACTTCCTGAAACCCAATCCACTATGCGTTACACGCCCTGTCGCCATCCGGGAGGGCTTTCGCGGGTCCATCCCGCTCCGCATCCCGGCGTCTGTTGTCCAGATTACGCCGCTTTGGCCGCCTCCGGCACTTTCACGTGGACGGCCGGCGGCTTGAGCGCAGCGCTCACCGCCGCACCAACCAGGCAGGCGATGCCCGCGGGAATGAACGCCCACATCCAGGCGTTCACATCGCCCTGGCCGCCTAGGTCACGGGCAATGGCCGCAAGCTGTGGGCCCACAATGCCGCCAACGCCATAAGAGAGGAACACGAACGGGTAGTTCGTACCAACGCTCTTGTTGCCGAAGAAGTCGGCCGTGGCCGCGGGAAACAGTGCAAAGTTGCCGCCAAAATTGAAGCCGATGAACGCCGCACACAAATAGAGCCCCCACTCATGGCCGCCCGCTGGAAACAGCAGCAGCATCATGATGCCCTGAAACGCGCTCATCAAGACGATCGCCAGCTTTCGGCCGATGCGATCGCTGATCCAACCCCACGCGATGCGTCCGAAACCATTCATTAGCGCATAAAACAGGCCGAATGCCGTGCCGGCAATAATGAGCGCCTTGTCTGCCGGCACATTGGCCGCCTTGAGTTTGTCGGTGCCAAATCGCTCAATGACGCCGATCACCATGAGCCCGGCCATGGCTCCAAACAGAAATGTGATGAACAACCCCCAGAACTGAGGTGTTCGCACCATCTGCCCAGGTGTCAGGTTTGTTGCGCCCGCAACGCTGCCGGTGCCCGGCGTTGGCGCCTTCCATCCTGTGGGCTTCCAGCCTTCGGGCGGGTTCACCAGCAACAGCGATCCGATCACCACGAAGACTGCGAACACAAGTCCATACAACATCCACACTTCGTTCACATTCCAGCCTTGACCGTAGAGTCCGGTCCAGTCACCGGTCAATCTGATGGGACCAAAACGGAAACCCTGGGTCAGCTTGACCCAGATCAGCGCGCCAAACCCGAAGCCAGCCACGGCCAGCCCCGTAATCAAACCCTTCTTGTCCGGAAACCACTTGACCAAAGCGGCAATCGGGCAGACGTAGGCGAGCCCAATGCCCGCACCGCCAATGAGCCCAACGCCGATGAGCATTCCCCAGTAACTCGTTCCGCTGAGGGAACCAATGACATAGCCCAGCCCCATCACGACACCACCGGTAATCGACACTAGCCGCGGCCCAACCTTCGCTTGCCATCGGCCTGCGACCATGGCCATAACAATAGCGAACGATGCAAGGCCCAAAGAGAAGATCCATTGACTCTGGACGTTCGTCAGCCCGTACGGCTTCTCCGCGAGGGGCTTAGTGAATGCCGACCATGCGTAGATGGCACCGAGACACAACTGGATCAGGATGGCCCCCACCACGACCCACCATCGGTTCAACTGCGGCCGCACTGAGCTTTCCTCGATTTGGGAGGATTTGAGCGACGACACATCTGTCACTTTCATCGAGCACAGCTCCGCCTATGGCTAGACCAAGATTGATGGACACGCAGTCCGGCCACTAACGGACTGCTTGCACCATGTTCTCAGGGCGCACCGCCCACCAATATTCGAAACCGCTATTGGACTTATATCTGCCCGGCGCAAAATTCTAGGCGCGCAAGGCCTTATTCATTAATGAATTGACAACCATGGAGCGCACGAGCCGTGCCGAAGTGGACCTACACAGTCAGATAGGGCCAGTCATCCTGGCAACCGCCACACCCTCCCACTGCGGTGGACGGTCATGAACCAGAACCTTGTTTGTTCGGGTTCCACAGGCCTCAAGCCCCGACAGCACTCGGCCCAGACGCCCATCTCGGAGTGGATTGTATAGAACGACCTCTCCGTTCGCAATAGCGTGGTGCTCACGATTCCACGATTTTGGATTTATCTCCCACTGTAAAATGGAGTTACCCGTCGAGCCGAGAGCATGTGCAGCTCTGGAGACCCCGACGGCACCGGCGACATGCAGGCCGGTCGGCTGGGTCGGGATAACCTCCCCACTCAGACTGCCCGTTGCGACGTTTCCATGACAGGCACCGGACACCCGTACGGTCGCAGATGGCGGGCGTATCCCGCGCAAACAGAACCGTCTTCTGCCGGTCAGGCTTGCCGCCAGACAACGCAATCGGCTATTCAACGATGTACGGCGGCGGCCGTCAGATCTGCACGAACCTGTCCTTTCGGGCGTTACAGATGGGGCAGGTTTCGGGCGGCTGGCCAAACTCGATGTGCCCGCAGACAGGGCAGAGGTATATGTTCGCCTCGGCAAGGTCTTTGCCCTGTTGCACCGCCTCCAGGGCCTTCTGATACAGCTTCGCATGGACCGCTTCGGCGCGCATGGCGTAGCCCATCATGATCCGCCCGCGATGTTTCTCGGCCTCGGCGTCGTTCAGCATCGGCGGATACATCTCCTGGAACTCATAAGTCTCACCTTCGACTGCGGCCTTCAGATTCTCCGCCGTGGTGCCAATGGCACCCATGGCCGCGAAATGCCCCAATGCGTGAATCGTCTCCGCCTCAGCCGCAGTGCGGAAGAGTTTGGCGACGTTCGGGAATCCATCCTGCTCGGCTTTCCGGGCAAAGGCCGTGTACTTCCGATTCGCCTGGCTCTCGCCCGCAAACGCTTCCTTAAGGTGCTGTTCGGTCATTCCCATGTTGGTGCTCCTCTGTGTGGGGTTTACACGGTCAACTGCTTCCACGTCTCCATCGCCGCCGCGAGCCGTCGCGGCAGGTCTCCTTTGATGCTGTATCCCTGATGGCTGATCGGTCCGGCATAGCCGATCTCGTTCAGTTCGCGAATGATTGGCCGCAGGTCGTAATCCCCCTCGCCCAGCGGCAGGATCGAAGGCTGCCGGCCAGAGCCATTGATCGAAACGCCCTTCAGATAGGGCTTGGCGCCCCGCAGTGTACCCGCAAGGTCCTTACCGGCATCAGCCGTCATCCAGTGGTATTGATTGAACTGCATCCCCACATCATCCCGGCGAGTCTGGCGGCAAAGCCTCACGGCGTCGCCGACCTTCTCCATCCAGAAACCGGCGTGCGGGTATAGCGCAATGCCGGGGACTTCGACGGCCTTGCACGCCTCCGCACACCGGTGGATGATCGCCAGGGCGGCCTCGTCGCCGGCACCTTCCGAGGGTTTACTCTTCTTCGAAGTCAGCGCCAGCCACACCAGCCCTCCTGTGCCTTTCAGCAGTTCCAAAGTCCGGGCCAGGTGATCGGGATATCCTCCATCGATGTCCACCACGGCATAGCAGGCGACGGTCTCCAGCTTCTCAGCCCTGATGGCCGCGAGACGCTCGGCATGTTCGGCACCCCAGCACAGCGACATCCCTGCGCAGCCCAGCCGGCGAACCAGCGACGCCTGCTCCGGGATGGGCATCTGCCGCTCCTCCCAGAACCAGGTGTCCATGATGTATAGTTTTCGGCCTGTCCTCGGCTGCTGGCCTGCCATGCCCAGCCGCGCCAATGTTGCCCCTGCGATACACGCGCCAAAAAAATCCCGTCGCCTCATGGCTCCTCCTGCGGCGGGAGTATAACAAAAACATGGAGGATGGCCCGCGTGAAGCGCCATCCTCCATGTTGTTCAAATCAAGCCCAATAGGGTGCGGCTACTTGAGCAATTCCTGCGCACGCTGCCGCGTTGCGTCGGTCTTCGTCCGCTCCATGACCGTCTGGAGCGCCTGCTGTCGCTGTTGCCTGGACAATCCCGCCGTGTTCCGTCCGGCTAAGCCAACCACGGCGGCGCAGGCTTCCTCGCCCACAGCGGCATCGGCCGTAAACGCCACCAGCGGCTCCATGGCTCCGCCGGTGCCAATCGCCCGCAAGACCGAAATCGCCAGGCGCTTTTCTTCCGGCCGGGAGAGCAGCGGCAGAACATCCTTTACCCTGGCCAGTTTGTCTTCGGGACGCAATGTCCGCGTATCCTGCACGAACTGCAGGTACCCGCGCAGCGCCAGAACCTGATGCGTGGGCTTCTTTCCCGACCGGGCCAGTGCCAATAGTGGGTCGGCGATGGCCGAATCGCCCGGCCAACGGTTCGGCCACGCAGCCAGCGTTCGCACCGCTTCATCCTGCACTGCCCCATCCTGATCCTCGACGGCCGCCTTCACCGCCGTCAGCGCATCCGGACCACCGCAACACGCCAGCACATGCAGCGCCACGATGCGATCCGCAGCGTTGTCGCTCTTGACCAGGGGCAGAACGTGCGGCACGCACGCGGCAGCTTCACGGCCGCAAAGGCTCATCATCGCCTTCTCCAGCGCATCCCGGTCGGCCTCCACAGTCGTCTTCCGGAGCAACCCTGCCAAGCCAGCCGCGTCTTTCGCCTCGCCAATTGCGCCGATGGCCACAACTGCCGCTGTGCGAATGCCGGCGTCCGAATCCACGGCAAGCTCAACGAACACCGGAATCGATCCATCGATTCGGCGCTGCTCCGCCAGCTCAATCAGTGTCTGCCGCATCTTGCCGGAAGACTGCCGCAGCCGCGTCAGCAGGTCTGAATCCACATCTCTGCCCGCCAGCCGCGCCAGCGCTACCTTCGCCGCCTGGGCAATCGCCGCGTCATTGCCGACCGCCGCATCCAGCAGCACGGGAATGCACGAGGCATTGCCCAGCTTCTCCAGAACGCCGGCCGCCGCGATCCTTGCCTCGGCCGGGCCGTTCCTGGCCGCCTCCAGCACCGCCGGAAGCGCCCTGACGCTGCCCCGATCGCCCAGGGCAATCAGCAGCAGGGCCTGCCGCTGGGGGTTATTCTTCGGCAGTTCGGCGATGACCGCATCCGTCACCGCGTCGCCGGCCAATTCGCGAGCGCTTCGCAGCGCCATCGTGAATGTGGCCTTGTCCTGCGACCGCAGGTTCTCCAGGAGCAGCGGCAGGCCCGCCGCGCCTCGCGCCAGGATCGCGCCCCGCGTCGCCTCCAGCGCCCGCTGCTTCGGTGCGTTCTGGCTGGATCGCACCGCGTCATAAAGCCTGGTCGCCTTTTCAGCGCTGCCATCGGCCAGGAACCGTTCCGCGCAGACGATGCACCCTTCCGCCGCCGCCGGCCGGACAGCTTCGGGCGCAGCGCCCAGGAACTGCTCCAGCGCCTTGGCCGCCTGATCGCCGCCGATCTTGCCCAGCGCCGCGGCCGCGGCCGAAGCCACCTCCGCATCCCGGTTCTTCAGTTCTTCCACCAGCGGTGCAACGGCCTGCGCATCCCGCCGATACCCGATCGAGTTGATGACCCCGATCAGCAGCCGCCCTTCCACCTTATACATCGCATCGCGCAGCGCGGCATCCGCCTCGGGGCCGGGAATGGCCTCGAGCGCAATGCGCGCCCACGACGACAACTCCTGATCCACCAGCAGCGGCGCCACGACCGGAACCGCCTCCTTGCTGCCGTAAATGGACAGGAATTTGCACGTGATCGCCTTGTCGGCCTTTGGCGCATCCGACTTCAAGACCGCGATCAGCTTCTGTTCCCGGTCGGTATTTTCCGCGGCTATCGCAGGCCGCTGCATCATCATCGCCGCCAGCGCCACCGCGGCAACCAACAGCGTCGTATATCTCGCCTTGTGCATGACTGTCTCCTGAATCACGTTGCCAGAGCCCATTTCAACCGCCAAGCGATTCGCCTATATCCGCCACGGCTCGCGAAGCGCCTCCGACCGCAGCCGGTTGGCTGCTTCATCATTGACGAATTCGTTCTTCTTCGGGTCATAGATGACCTTGCGGTTGAGGAACAGCGCGATGTTCGCCGCGTGGCACGCAACATGCGCCCAGCACGCAGCCTCAGCGCTCGCCCGCGGTTGGCTGCGCGTCTTGACGCAATCCAGGAAGTTCCGCACGTGGAAGTTCGCGGGATACCCGCCGATCTTCTGGCGTCGGCCGGCCAGCAGCGACGCCGGGTTGGCGACCGAATCGCCATCGTCGCCGGTCTCGACCCACCCCGTCTCACCCTCGAACCGCACCGGGCACGAGCCCAGCGGCAGCCAACCCTCGTTCCGTACGACCAGCTTCACGCCATTGGCATAGCGGGCGTGGAGCTGCCCGTTCACCGGCTCGTACTCCACCGGCGCTGTGCCGTCGGCGTCGTTGGCCCATTGGCACAGATCGACGCAGTGCGAGCCCCATTCCAGGCATCCGCCCCCCGTGAGGCCACCGCCCTTCTCAAAGTTAAATCCATCGAGAAGCCGCCGGTTGAACGGCCGCCACGCCGCCGGGCCAAGGTACGTGTCCCAATCCACGTCATCCTTCGCTGGCTCGGGTTCCGGCGGCAGCCACCCGCTGGTGGAAGTGCCCAGACCGGCCGGGTGCGCGTGCAGCGTATGGAGCTTGCCCAGCTTGCCCTTGCGGGCAAGGTCGATCGCGTACATGAAGTTCGGCAGGCTGCGCCGCTGCGTACCGGCCTGAAACACCCCACCGCTACGGCGGAACGCATCCGCCAGGGCGAAGCTCTGCATGATGTTCTTCGTGCACGGCTTCTCGCAGTAGACGTCCTTCCCGTATCGCGCCGCCAGAATGGCCGCGGTCGCGTGCCAGTTCGGGCCCGTAGCGATCAGCACCGCGTCGATGTCCTTGCGATCGAGCAGTTCGCGAAGGTCGCGATACGTCACACAGTCTTCGTTGCGATAGCGATTGTCCACCATCTTCTTGACGGCGTCGCGCCGATTCCTTTTCACCTCGGCCACGGCAACGCACTGAACGTCCGGTTCATGCAGGAAACAGGTCAGGACGTAAGACCCTCGACCACCGATTCCGATCGCACCCAGCACGATGCGCTCGCTCGGGGCAACCGCGCCATTCATGCCCAGAACCCGGCCGGGAACCACCATCGGCGCTGCCAACGCAGCACCCGCCGCAGCTTTCAAGAATTGCCGTCGGCTCAGTCGGACCGCTTTGTGCCTCATACTTGTCTCCTGTATGGCTAATGAACGGAGTGAAGCTTCTCCCAAATCCTGCGCCGGTGCAATCCCTGCCGGCGTCAATGTTCTGTAGTCCGCGCCGCGGGTTTCGTTTTCTGGAATTGCCCCGATGCCTGCGGCACCAGGCGGCAGGACGGTTCCGAATCACTCGGGCCAGTCGTTTGGCTCGACGGTCATCCGCACAACTCGCTGTCGCGAAAGGCATCAGCTCTTCCATCCGTGAAAGCTTCGGGTAAAATCTCGGCCTATGTACTTCTTTATTATGGGCACGCTCCTCGTTGCACTTATTGCCTTCTACGTCGTGATGAAGAAGAAAGGCAAGATTTAAGCGACGGGCCATACGCAACCGCTGCCGACCTGCGATCAGCTTCGCTGATCGTGTGTGTGCATTTTTCTTCCGCGTGGGCGCCATCCTCAGCATGGATCGTGTGGCCACAATGGTAGAGAAGGTGCCGTGGTAGTCCTTTGAATGCGTCGTCCGGATACCGCCCTGGGTGTGATGTCTGGCGATTGCAGGGGCTGTGTGCGCACACGGATCATCAGGGATTCTGACGCGACGGTGGCTGAGAACCGAGTCGCCCCGTGCGGCGGCATGGGCATGCGGTTTTTGTTTGCGCCATCCCGGTCGGTCCCTGGCCGCCGAGGGGCGGATTTTTCTCCGCGCATGCAGCGCCGGCGTTCCCCTGTGGTATTCCATCATAAGGGCACGGCCTTTGTGCGTGTGCTCATGATCCCGATCATGCTGACAGGAGGATTCATGCTAAAGCGTTTCCTTGTGGCCGCCAGCGCCGTCCTCGCGACTGTTTTCCTGGCGGGGCTGGTTGTCGCGGCTGACAACACCGCGCCCGATGGTTTCATCACCCTGTTCAACGGCAAGGACCTGACCGGCTGGAAGGTCCCCAAGGATGGCGAGTTGCACTGGAAGGTGGTCGATGGCATCATCGACTACGACGGCAAGAACGCCGACCTCTGGAGCCAGAAATCCTACAAGGACTTCACGCTCATGGTGGACTGGCGCTGGTCCGGCAAGACCTACAAGATCAAGCACCCGATCATCCTGCCCGATGGCACGGAGAAGAAGGATGAAACCGGCAAGGTCATTCAGCAGGAGATTGACGAGGCGGGCGACAGCGGCATCTACGTCCGCGGCAACAGCAAGAGCCAGATCAACATTTGGTGCTGGAGTTGCGGCTCCGGCGAAGTCTATGGTTATCGCACCGACCCGAAGATGCCTGCCGAAGTGAAAGCCGGCGTCACCCCGAAAAAGAACATGGACAAGCCCATCGGCGAGTGGAACAAGATGGAGATCACAGTCAAGGGCGACCGACTCTGGGTCAAGCTCAACGGCGAAGAGGTGATTACGAACGCCCAGCTTCCGGGCATGCCTGCCAGCGGCCCCATCGCCCTCCAACACCATGGCAACCCCATTCAGTTCAAGAACGTTTACATCAAGGAACTGAACTGAGCAGGCCGCGGCCGAAACTGCCGTGCTGCAACGATCACCACCGGAGGAAGAAGCCGTTCGCCGGATTCTTCCTCCATCCTTTTTTTTATATGGACCCTGCTGGCCGTCAGGCGATCTCGCGGACCAGTCTCACCATCCGCGGGGCAAGTTGCTCCCGCCCCACCCATTCGTGGCCGGCCTCCCAGAGCAGGTAGGCCCCGGCGCCTGGCCCCCCGACCATGTCCAGCGTGTTGGCCACCAGGTAATCCGCCCCGCTGGCCCGCCGACTCGCTTGGCCGATGCGAATCAGTTCCTCAGCCGAAACTCCCACCTCGAGCTTAAACTTCACCAGCAGCCCCCGGAAATCCCACGCCGTTCGGAACAGATCGACGATTTTTTCCGTCTGTTCGCCCAGGATCGCGACACTAGGGTGGCTGCTCTTGACCTTACCAGCCTGAACGTCGCGCACTAACCATCGTTCAACCTTCGGATCGCCGGCATCCACCTCGCGGCGCAGCACAGAGTACACCCGCACCGGCCGATAATCCGCCACCGCCGCCGTCATGAAGATCGCATCATATGCCCCCCTGCTTAACAACGTCGCCAGGGCGCCTTTCAACTCATCATGTGTCGTGAACGCAGACGCGGCGATGTGATGCGACAAGCCTCCGCCGCCAGCCAACTCGGCCAAGTGTCCCTTGTTGCTTGTCAACAGGTCTACTTCGCCCAGCTCAGAAAGCGCAAGCGCAATCGTATATCCGGTGTTGCCGGTGAAGATGTTTCCCCAATCCCGCACTTCGTCGATCAGTTCCCGCGTGTTGCCGGCCGTCACCAGGAATCGCATGCCGCCACCATTGCAGACCATCCCCGTTCAGATAAACCCCTGAATGAAAACGACTTGTGGAATTAAGGGTGGCCGACGGGGCTTGAACCCGCGACCCCAAGGACCACAACCTTGTGCTCTGCCAACTGAGCTACGGCCACCATTTGGGTGACGCTTATCGCGACACCTGCATGAGGATTTTAGCCGCCTCAACGCATTTCGCAAGCCTCTTACGCCCGGCCCCGCAGCAACGGCAGGGCAATAGCATTTCGCGGTAACTCATTGATTGATGACCTTTAACAGGTAGTGGTCGTCCCAGCCGCAGGTTTTCCTCGTGCCGGCGAAGCCGATTATCAGCGACAACTCGTTCTTCTGCGGACTCAGCGCCATCCGGCACGGCCGCGAAAGGTTCTCCACCCCGTGGCCCTTGTGAATCCGCCGAGTGGCCACACTATACCTGCGCGACCCCGGCTGCGCAACGCGCATGATCGCGTTATCCTTGGCGGCCAGGATGCGACATGCAATTGCCTTGTAGCCAACCGCAAGCACCGGGCTCTCTTGACTGAGAGCTCCGCCGGCCATGAAATGGCCGCCACCATGAGGGCAGGCGCCTTCATTCTGATGAGCATCCTCCTGGCGGGCTGCGAACGGACACAGCCGGCGCCCGCCTCGCCTGCCCCCGGCCCGCGCCTGCTGTTAGTCAGCGTCGATGGTCTTCGCCCTGACGTCATGCTCCGAGCCCATGCCCCGAACATGAAGGCATTGATCGGACGTGGAACAAGCACCATGTGGGCGCAGAGCACCGTGGATATGCCGCTGACCATTCCCGGCCACGCGAGCATGCTCACGGGAACAGCGCCCTGGCGGCACTGGATGTGGTGGGATGAATACCCGTCCAGGTACAACCCACCGCGTCCGCCGGTGCCGACGATCCTGGAGCTTGCCAGGCAACACGGCTATTCCACCGCGATGGCCACCGGGAAATCAAAGCTGGCGGCGATTGTGCGGCCCGACACCCCGCATTGGGTTTTCGTGCCCGGTGAACAAGGTTACGCTGACGACCTGAACGTTGGCCGGCAGGCCGCCAGCATTATCGAACAGCATCGACCTCAGGTCATGTTTGTCCATTTTCCGGATTGCGATGCGGCCGGCCATGGGAGCGGCTGGGGTTCGACGGAACAAGTGCAGACTGTTGAACGAACGGATGGTGCGATCGGATTGGTGCTTGCCGCCATGAGGCGTGCAGGCGTGTACGAATCGACCACCATCATCGTCACAGCGGACCACGGCGGGTCGGGCAAGGGCCACTGGAAGGACGACCCTTATAGCATAGTCATCCCCTGGATCATCGCAGGCCCGGGAATTCGCTCGGGCGTCGACCTGACCAGCGAGCCGGGATTGGCCGTCAAGGTCGAGGACACCTTCGTGACGGCCTGCGTCATCCTCAACCTACCGGTAGATGAGGATACAGACGGCAAATTCCTGTCCGCGGCGTTCATCGCCGAGCCTTAGGTGGTTGCGGGTCCCGCTCACTCCAGTTCCAGCGCAAACAGCGTCACGCTGCATGGGTCAACCGTGAGCTTCTCGCCAATGCCGCTCATTTGTGCCTGCTCGATCTTCACCTTAGCCGGCGAGCCCGGATCGTTGTAGGCCATCGGATCCTGACCGGCAATCTGCCATCGCGTGCCCGAACCCTTGACCTTGCGCCCATCCACCTGCATGGGAATCTCCTGCCTCTGCATCGTCGGGTTGACCACGCCGATGGTCAGGATCTTCCCGTCATCGCTGAGCGCGGCAGTGGCATCAAGAAGGCCGGTCGTCGCCGTCGCAAGGGGCACCGTGCCGAAGTGCTTGCGGTAGAGCTTGAGCACAAGGCCGGTCGTCTCGAACTCGGCCGCCGTCTTGCTTGTCTTGATGCAGCCGATGACGTTCACGGTCTGCGCATAGTTGGCCATGTAATAGATGTCGCTATTGCGGGCATACTCGTGCAGGCCCGCGGCGATGCCGAGCCCATCCTTTAGGAAATAACGCGTGCCCAGCTCGCCGAACACGTGAGGGCCATACCAGTAATTCCATTCATCCAGCGCGATGCGGATGTCCTTGCCCTTGAGAGACTCAAACTGCTGGCGATACCGCCGGTGGGCATTGGCGATGTTCCGGATGTTGTCCGGGATCTGCTTCACGTGGGCGTTAAGCCCCGGCCGCTCCTGGCTGTAGAAGTGCTCGCTGATCAGCTCCATGTGATCGGCGCAGTTCTTCATCATCCCTTCGCTCCAGGCGCCGACCGCGCCCACGCCAATGAGTTGCACCGTCGGATCGGCCTTGCGCATCGCCACCGCGAACTCGTTGTGTTTCTGGATGTACCTCTCCAGCGGCATATTCCCGAGCTGCCACGAGCCGTACATCTCGTTGCCGATGCTCCAGAACTTCACCTTGTAGGGCTCCGGGTGGCCATTCTTGGCGCGCCATCGGCCCATCGGCGTATTCGCCGCCCCGTTGGCGTATTCAACTTCTTCAACGGCCGACTTCACATCGCCCAGCCCGCTGTTCACCGCGATGTATGGCTCGGTGTCCAGGATCCGGCAGAAGACCATGAACTCATCCAGCCCCATGTCGTTGTGCTCGACGCCCTGCCACGCAGGGTTCTTACGGGGCGGCCGCCGGTCCGGGTCGCCGATGCCGTCCTTCCAGTCGTAACCGCTGACGAAATTCCCGCCCGGCCAGCGATACACCGGCGAATCCAGCTCTTTAAGCAGCGCCAGCGTGTCCGGCCGCATGCCCTGCACGTTGTCCGCCGGCATCAGGGACAGCGTGCCAACTCTGAAACCGCCCTTGCCGGTCGATGTGATCTCCAGCCGCCCGTTATCGGTCCGGGCCTTGCTTGTGAACTTCAACAGGTGCTTCTGATACTCGCCCGTCAGCTTGTCGATCGTGATCGTCTGCCGATCCGAGGGCGCATCGCCCCAGATCAGGCTCACCTTCACCGGCCCGGCGGTCCCACCTCCGGCAAGCCAGATCCGGCCGACGTAGTCCTTGCCCGCCATCAATCCCAGGCCGCCGTGAACCATGCCGCGCGGCGTGGCGTCGTCGCTCGGCTTGATCTCCGGCGTATGCTGCCCCACGAACGGCTTGTCTTTCGACATCACGACCGTTCCCTCGCCGCCAATCATGCGCCATGGCGATGCCCGGTCGCCCACCGCATGCCAGAACTTCCGGTCTTCCAGCATTTCCGCCCAGATGCCGCCATAAATGCAGCGGCCCAGATGCTCGATGAACTGACCGTAGATAAACGGCGAGATCGGCTCGCCCTTCCTGGCCATGTCGATCCGGATCGAAGGCTTGGGTATCTCCTTGCCGCCGATGCGCTCCAATTTCAGGTCGTCGTACCACGCCTTGCCCGTCGCCTGCCCCCAGCCGCCGAACAGGCAGTTCACTTGGATTGAATCCTGCTCCTCGGTATCGAAAACCACCTCGACCTGCTTCCAGTCGCTCGTGCCCGTGACCGCAGGTGTCGCCACCCCTTCCATACCGTGCAGGTTGAACAGGGCGCCCCGGCCGTTGGTCGCCTTGACATCCTCCGTCTTGATCCAGCCGCTCAGGCGATACTGCGAGTACGGCTCGACAGTCACCGTCGCCGCCCAGCCGATATCCGCGCCTCGCTCCGATGAAATCATGACGCTGCGCTGGCCGGTCCGGCCGACCGTGGCGTACTCGAACGCGCCTTGCCCGCCCCATTGCTCCCTGCGCCAGCTTCTCGGGTTGTCGCGGCTGGCCTGCTCGAACGATGGATTGGGCACAAAGTTACGGGCCGCCACCGGCGGGCTCGGCGCTGGCTGCTGAACGGCGGCTGCCGCCGGCAGCACGCGCCATTCGTGAATGCCGGCGGCGAAGCGCTCCGGCAATTGCACCTCGAGCTTCAGGCCCTCAGCTTCCACCGCATCGAACGTCGTCCGGTTATACTTGTCCTTCTCAACGCCGTAGCCGCTGGCGTTCGATACGGGCTTCCAGTCCCCGTTGACCTTCGCCAGCACCCGCCAGGTTGCCGGCAGGCGGCACTCGCCGATGCCCGTGTCATCGAACCAGTAGACCTCGACACCCGACACCCTCGTCGGCTTGGCAAAGTCGTACTGCACCCACTCGGATGTGCCCTTGCGCGGCCACCAGTGGAAGAACGGGTTGCCGTGGTCGATCGAGTTGCGCGGTTCAAGCTGATCGGCAAGTGCACTGACCGGGCCGCCAGCGGAGACGGTCACTTTGCTGGTGTAGGCGACGGTCGGTCCGGGCAGGGGTTTGGCCGCCTTGACGTCGCTGGGAAGCCAGACGGCCATCTGGCCGCCGTTCTGGCGGTGCGCCCATGCATGGTACGGAATCGCCGTCAATGCCTGCTCGCCGTCAACGGTCGGCTTGCCGTCGATCGAGCGCCGAACCACAGCGGCCTTGCCATGAAGCACGGTGACGCCGTTGAGCAAGTCCTTCTTGAACTCCGTCGTGAACTGCGCATCTTCGGGCACCACCAGGCTCAGCACCCGGCCATCCGGCTGGTCGATGCCTTCTGCGCAGAACACGATCGGCCCGCGCTCCAGGGCAATCCGGCCCTCATCATCTTTCACGCTCGCATGCGCTGCCACCCGCCGCACCGGCATCGGCAGAGACAATTCGATCGTGTCGCCCCTCTTCCAGGTTCGCTCGATCCTCGCGAACCCGTTCTGAGCCGCGAACGCCATCGCCTCGCCGTTCACCTTGAGCGAAACCGCCTCAACCTGCCCATGTTCGTACCGATACAGATCGCTCGGCACCGGCTTGCCGGCGGCCCAGCCGGGAATTCGCACCATCACCGCGAACCTGGTTGAGTTCCTCGGGGCCACGCCGATCTTCACCGTGCCTTCCCAGGGGTAACGCGTCTCCTGAGTGATCTGCACCCTATTGCCGGGCAGGTTGACAGTGGCGCTGCCGCCGATGAACAGGTTCACATAGAGGTCGTTGTCACGATGGGCATAGACATAGCCCGGGATGGAAGGCACGAAACGCACCACGTTCGAGGGGCAGCAGGCACAGTCGAACCATGGAGCGCGCTGTCCGCTGCTATGGGCTTCCAGCGGGTTCGGATAGAAGAACCGGTTGCCTTCCATCCCAACACCCGAAAGGAAGCCGTTGTAGATCGTGCGTTCCAGAACGTCGATGTACTTGCCGTCGCCGTGCATCAGGAACATGCGCTGGTTCCACAGCGCGTTGGCGATGGCAGCGCACGTCTCGGCATACGCGGTCCGGTTCGGCAGCTCATACGCATCGCCGAACGCCTCGCCGCCCCCGCGCGCGCCAATGCCGCCCGTGATGTACAGTTTCCGCCCGACGACATCCTCCCAGATCCGGCCGATTGCGTTGACATACGCCGCGTCGCCCATCAGCGCGGCCACATCGGCCATGCCCGTGTAGAGGTATCCCGCCCGCACCGAGTGCCCCACCGCCTCGGCCTGCTCGACGACCGGCTTGTGGTCCTGGCTGTAAGCGCCATATAACCGGTGGCCATCCGCGCGACCCCGCGCATCGAGGAAGAACCTCGCCTGCCTCAGATACTTCTCATCTCCCGTCAGGCGATACAGCTTGACCAGACCGATCTCGATCTCCTGGTGGCCCGGAGGGTTCTGCTTTCCGGTCGGACCAAAGACGCTGCACACCAGATCGGCGTTCCTGATCGCCACATCCAGCAAAGTTCGCTTGCCCGTCGCCAAATGGTACGCCACGGCCGCCTCGTACAGGTGGCCCACGTTGTACAACTCGTGCCCGGAACCGATATCCGACCATCGCTCCTTGCCACCGGGCGGCGAATAATCGGCTGTCATCAGCGTCCGCGCAGTGTATAAGTACCCATCGGGCTCCTGGGCTGCGGCGATCTTCGCGATAACATCGTCAACGTACTTCTCCAGTTCCGCATCGCGGTGAATCGCCAGGGCATACGATGCGCCCTCGATCACCTTGAACACATCAGAGTCGTTGAAGAATATCCCGCGGAACTTGCCCTCCTTGAGCTTTCCGGCGATGGCAAAATTGTCGATCCGCCCCGTCTCCTCGCACATCTTGAATGCGTACGGAATGCTGATCGTGCGGTTGGTCTCCATTCGGGGCGACCAGAACGCATCAACGACCTTCACATCCGTGAAGGGAACGGCCTGGATGGGATAGTCCTTCTGAGGCGACGGCCTATCGGCAACCGAGGAAGTGCATCCCGAGAGCAGAACGGCAGCCAGAAGCCAGCTCGACAACCGCAGTGTCATGAATCCTCCGGATCGAAACGGGGCTGGTCCCATGTTAACTGCGGCAACGGCGCCAAGCCAGCGACCGGAACCACCCGTACGGAGAACCCAGGAGGAACACAACGGTTATCTGAAGAACAACAGCACCATCATCTGCGCGGCGATCACCCTGAGCAGCATGACCAGAGGGTAGACGGTGGCGTAAGCGACGCTGGGCGCCTCCGACCCGGTCATTGTCCCTGCGAACGCCAGCGCCGGCGGATCGGTCATGCTCCCGGCCAGCAGGCCGCACAGAGGCAGATAGTTCAGCTTGTAGAACCAACGCGCAACGAACGCCACAATCAGCAACGGAACGATCGTGATCAGCGCACCCAAGCCCATCCAGTAAAGCCCCTGTCCCTCCGCCAGAGTCACGAAGAAACTTTGCCCCGAGTTCAGCCCGACGGCCGCCAGAAACAGGACAATACCGATGTGCCGCATCATGTAATTGGCGCTGATGGGCATGTACCAAACCAGCGGGCCGATGTTGCCCAGGCGGCTCAGGATGATGGCCACGATCAGCGGGCCTCCCGCAAGCCCCAGTCGCACAGCGCCGGGAATGCCTGGGATCGTCAGCGGCCAGCTCCCCACGAGCACGCCGAGTGCGATCCCGATGAACACCGGGATCAGCAGCGGTTCGTCGAGGCGCTTCGGCGAATCGCCCAGCTCCTGCGCCACCGCGCGCAGCCCATCCTCCTGCCCCACGATCACGAGGTTGTCGGCGTATTGCAGCGGCGTGTCACCGGTCACGGGCAGTTCAATGCCCGCGCGGGTGATCCGTGTCACCATCACGCCGAAACGCCGGCCAAGATCAAGCTCGCCCACGGTCTTGCCCAACGGGTCGCTGTGAGTGACCAAAACTCGCCGAATGCTGATGGCGCTGGGAATCGAGGGCAGATCCACCTGGCTCTCCTGGCCGATGATCAGTTTCATCTGTTCCAGCATCTGCTTTGGTCCTACGGCGTGCAACACATCCCCCAGCCGCAGGCGCGTATCGCCCATCGGCACGATCGGCCGGCCACCTTGCAGAATGCGTGAGATAACCACCCCCGATCCAGGCAGCATGGGAACACTCTTGAGGGCCAGTCCATCAAGATTCGGGTTGCGCACTTCGAGGTTCATGGTATCCAGGGCGTCAACCTCGCCCGCGCCGAGGCTGGCCAGCAACTTCGCCTCCTGCTCCGGCTTGACCCTGAAAACCCACCGCACAGCGAGCATGGCGATGATGATGCCGATAATGCCGAACGGATAGGCGACCGCATAGCCGACCCCGGGGGGCGCTGATATCGCTTCGCCTGGCAGAAGCGCATCCTTAAGAGCCTGCTGCGCTGCGCCAAGGCTTGGCGTATTCGTTGTCGCACCGGAAAACAGCCCCACTGCCACGGGGAAATCCGCACGCCCGTTCATGCCGAAGTACCAGACGCCCAGCGTCGTCACCACGCCCAGCACCACGATTCCGGCCGCCATCAGGTTCAAAGGCAGCCCCTGCCTGCGCAGCGAATCGATGAAACCGGGGCCCACCTGCAGCCCGATCGTGTAGACGAACAGGATCAGTCCGAATTCACGGGCGAACTCCAGAATCTCCGGCTCGATCTCGATCCACTGCCCGAAGATCAGCCCCGAGAACAGAACCCCCGCCACGCCCAGGCTGATTCCCCATGCCCGAATGGCCCCGATGGCCAGACCCACCGCCGCCACCAGGGCGAGGATGATCACCGCGTGCGCCACCCCCTGCGTGTCCAGCAGGAGTTTGCCCAACCACGTCGCACTGAACTGTGACAGAAACAACATGCTGCCAGACCCTTCTTCCCGTTCGCTCGTATCCGCTCGACGACGAATCTGTCATTATTGCAGCGTTCCTGCCTTCCCTCAAATGGGCTGCCGCACATCCGGTCCCGATCGAGACCACTTCGGCGTCAATCGCCCTTGCCTAAATCGCGTGGGCGCAGTCTACTATGACGATCAGCGGCCGACGGCGGCCGGCTTGACGATCGCCTTCAGGAGAGATAACGATGAGAACGACGCGATGGGCCGGATTACTGGTGTTGACATGCGTCATGGCGACGGGTTGCCGCGAACAGCAGGCAGACCAGGCCCCCACCATCGAGCCGCAGCCGACGCCCGTCACCGACCAGATGCGTCAGCGCATCGCCAGCCTTGCCCCCGATGCCCTGGTCGGCACCGTCATTGCCGTCCTTCCCGAAGAGCGCATGGCGGCCGTTGGACAGATTCCCGTCAATCAGTTCCGGCGCGGCGATGTCCTCACCTTCCTCGGCGAAGACCGGCCTGAGCCCATCACTCACGGCACGGTCGTCGATATCGTCAACGACACCCTTCACGTCGAGTACCAGCCGGTGAAGCCTGATAGCCGCGAGCCGGCGGCCGGCGACCTCGCGATTCGCTTCAGACCGTGATCGCTCTGGGCTCCTGGCCGCCGAGAAATCCATCGCGATGACATCACCCTCAATCTCAATCCCGGAAGAGACCAAGCGCAAGCCCCGGCTGATCCTGGCCAGCGCTTCGCCCCGGCGCCAGGAACTGCTGCGCGAAGCCGGGTACGAATTCCTGGTCGTGCCGGCGGAGATTGATGAATCCAGATACCCGGCGACGCTCCTCCCGGCCGAGCTGGCAAGGCTCCTGGCTGCCGAGAAGGCCCGCGCCATCGCCAGCCAGTTCCCGGACGATTGCGTCCTCGGCGCCGACACGGTCGTGGCGTTCGGCGATCGCGCACTGGGCAAGCCTTCCGAACCGGACGAGGCCCGGCGCATGCTTGGCCTGCTCGCCGGCACCACTCATATCGTGATCACAGGCGTCGCCCTGATCTGCCGCGACAAGCAGATCGAGCAGGTCCGCTGCTCCATGTCGAGCGTGCGCATGCGCGCCCTGGCTCGCTCCGAAATCGACGCCTATATCGCCGGGGGCCAGTGGCGCGGCAAGGCCGGCGGCTACGGCATTCAGGATCGCGACCCCTTCGTCACCAACACGGCCGGCAGCCACAGCAACATTGTTGGCCTGCCGATGGAAATGGTGATCGAAATGCTTCACAGCTCGGGGATTCAACCGCAGCGATAGTCCACAAAGGCGCACCGGCGGCTATGATTGGACCTTGGACCAAGAACGTCGAAGATGATCCACCGCGCCGCACACAACACGCCGACCACCCCTTCCCCCGGCGAGTTGAGCCGGCAGTTGTCCGCCTGCATGCTCGCCGACGCGGTCTCGCTGCGTAAGCGACTGGCCCACATGGAACAACTGGCACGGTCCGGCCGGCCGATGGGGCGGTCCCTGTCGCAACTTGCCAGCGACATCCAGCGTTCCCAGCAGCGTCGTCGGCAGCGAGAGCAAGGCCGCCCGCCATTGACCTTCCCTGAGCATCTCCCTATCGTCGAGCGCAAGGCCGAGATTGCCAGGGCCATCGCCGAGAATCAAGTTGTCATCGTCTGCGGGGAAACCGGGTCTGGCAAGACTACCCAGCTTCCGAAGGTGTGTCTCGAACTGGGTCGCGGCGTCGCGGGCATGATCGGCCACACTCAGCCCCGGCGCATTGCAGCGCGATCCGTCGCCATGCGCATCGCCCAGGAACTGGGCACCGCCCTCGGCCAGGCCGTCGGATACAAGGTGCGTTTCGCCGACAAGCTCAGCGACAACACCCTCATCAAGATCATGACAGACGGCATTCTTCTGGCTGAAACCCAGGGCGACCACCGGCTTGAACAGTATGACACGATCATCATCGATGAAGCGCACGAGCGCAGCCTCAACATCGATTTCCTTCTGGGTTACCTGAAGCAGCTTCTGCCCAAGCGTCCCGACCTCAAACTCATCGTGACCTCCGCCACCATCGACCCCCATCGCTTCAGCCGCCACTTCGATGATGCTCCCATCGTAATGGTCTCCGGCCGCACTTACCCCGTCGAGGTGCGCTACCGCCCCCTAGCCAGCGACGATCCCGACGAGGAGGACATCCAGACCCCCGACGCCATTCTCGCCGCCGTCGAGGAGCTCGGCCGCGAAGGTCGCGGCGACATCCTCATTTTCCTTTCCGGCGAGCGCGAAATCCGCCAAACCGCCGACCTGCTCCGCAAGCAGAACCTCCGCGGCACCGAAATCCTCCCTCTCTACGCCCGGCTGTCTGCCGGCGAGCAGATGCGCGTCTTTCAGCCGCACTCCGGCCGCCGCATTATTCTTGCCACTAACGTCGCCGAGACTTCCCTCACTGTTCCCGGCATCCGCTACGTCATCGACCCCGGCCACGCGCGCATCAGCCGCTATTCCACGCGCACCCGCGTCCAGCGCCTGCCCATCGAGCGCATCTCCCGCGCCAGCGCCGACCAGCGCAAGGGCCGCTGCGGCCGGCTTTCCGAGGGCATCGCCATCCGCCTTTACTCCGAGGCCGACTACGAATCCCGCCACCAGTACACCGATCCGGAAATCCTCCGCACCCACCTCGCCAGCGTCATCCTCCAGATGAAGGCCCTGCGCCTCGGAAATGTCCAGGATTTTCCGTTCATCGACCCGCCGGACTACAAGGCCATCCGCGATGGCTCCCAGAC
>CAZMXI010000039.1:0-5371 GCA_964570205.1 uncultured Tepidisphaeraceae bacterium | reverse complement strand
GCTGACCGATCTCGGATGGCAGATGGCCAGGCTCCCCATCGACCCGCGCATCGCCCGCATGGTGCTGGCCGCCCGGGAAGAGAACTGCATGCGAGAGGTGCTGATCATCGCCGCCGCCCTGTCGGTACAGGACCCGCGCGAGCGGCCCCTCGACCACGCTGAAGATGCCGACATCGCCCACCGGCTGTTCCGCGATGAATCATCCGACTTCCTGAGCTTCGTCAAGCTCTGGGACTGGTACCACGAGAAGGCCCGCGAACTCTCTGGCAGCCGTCTGCGCAAGCTCTGCCGGCAGAACTTCCTTTCCTTCGTGCGCATGCGCGAGTGGCACGACATTCACCTCCAGCTCCTCGAACTGGTCACCGAGATGGAGCTCGACCCGCAACGGTCTCGTCGTCCGGGGAGTCAAAGTCCGAACCGGCGCAGGACACCGTCGCCTTGATCACCCGGTCAGCGCCCGTATCCCCGCGGGTGCTTGCTGAACCAGTTCCACGCCGACTGGATGATCGTTTCCGGGTCTCTGATCTGCGCCTCCCACCCCAACAGTTGTTTCGCCTTGGTCGGATCCGCGTACAGCGCCACCGCGTCCCCCGGCCGTCTAGGGCCAACCGTTAGTGGCACCTTCTTCCCCGTCACCTTCTCCGCCGCCGCAATAATCTCCCGGTTGGAGAAACCCCGCCCGGTCCCGAGGTTAAGGAACATCTGCTGCCCATCCGTCAACTTCTCCATCGCCAGAATGTGAGCAGCGGCCAGATCATCCACATGAATGTAATCTCGCACGTTCGTGCCGTCGGGCGTCGGGTAGTCCGTACCAAACAGGGTCACTTTATCGCGGACGCCCAAAATCGCCTGCATCACCACCGGAATCAGGTGTGTCTCCGGATCGTGATCCTCGCCAATGCTCCCATCCATGGCGCAGCCACTGGCATTGAAGTACCGCAGCGACGCGAAGGCGAACCTCGGATTTGCCGCCGCAACATCTTTCAGGATGTGCTCCACCATCAGCTTGCTTCGCCCATAAGGCGAGACCGGCCTCTGCTTCTCCTCCTCGGTCATCGGAACCCGCTCGGGATTCCCGTAAGTCGCACAAGTACTTGAGAATACGAAGCGGTTCACACCCGCCGCCTGCATGCACTCCAGCACGCTGATCGTCGTGGCCACATTGTTCGCATAGTACATCAGTGGCTTCTCCACCGATTCTCCCACATACGCATACGCCGCGAAATGCATCACCGTCTGGATCTGGTAATCCCGCAGCGCCTGGGTCAATGCCGCCCGGTCGTTCAGATCCGCCACGACTGCCGGCACTTGTAGAATGTCGATCACCTTTCGGTGCCCTCGCCCTACGTTGTCGTAGACCACCGGGGCATGCCCGGCCTCTTTCAACCGCCTGACCGTGTGCGATCCGATATAGCCCGCGCCACCGGCGACCAGTACGTTCATGTCCACATCTCCTTTGTCCGTTAGACAAATAACCGAATCCCTGCCAAACGCAAACCCCCCAACGGCCGGCCGGGCCGCCCGGCCGGTCGCTCGCACGCCCACGACCCTCGACGTATGCCGCGCCTCTGTTAAGATGCTCACCTTGATCCCGCAGACCAGGAGTCATCAAGCCATGATCGTTTCCGTCATCCTTGGCCATCCCAAGAAGGGCAGTTTCAACCACGCCATCGCCGAAACCGCCGTTGAGGCCCTTCAGGCCAACGGCCACATCGTCCGCTTCCATGATCTCGCCGACGAACGCTTCAACCCTCTTATGCCGGCCGAGGAATTCGGCAAAGACCCCTCCGAGGATCCCCTTGTTCTCGCTCACTGCGGGGAGATCACGGAAGTCGACGGCATCGTCATCGTTCATCCCAACTGGTGGGCCATGCCTCCGGCCATCATGAAGGGCTGGATCGACCGCGTCCTCCGCCAAGGCGTCGCCTATCGCTTCGGCGTCAATGACAAGGGCGAAGGCGTCCCCATCGGATTGTTGAAGGCCACAACCGCCCTCGTCTTCAACACCTCCAATACCCCCCAGGAACGCGAAATCGCCGTCTTTGGCGACCCTCTGGAGAATCTATGGAAGACTTGCATCTTCGACTTCTGCGGCGTCAAGAATGTCCACCGCCGACAATACAACGTCATTGTCACCAGTACGCCTGAGCAGCGCAAAGCCTGGCTCCATGATGTCCACCAGTCGGTCGAGCGACATTTCCCGGAATCATGACCCTTGCCCCAGGTCGTCTTCCCCATGCCCGGCGAGTTTGACTTCATCTCCTGGATCCGCACCCAACAACCACCCTCTGTCCGCATCCCCGTCCCCGCCGGCGATGACCTCGCCATCATGCGGTGGAACCCTGATGACTTGCTCCTCGTCGGCGTCGACCAGGTTGCCGACGGCATCCACTTCGACTCGGCCATACACCCCCCCCGGCTCATAGGCCGAAAGGTCATGAACCGCAACCTCTCCGACTGCGCCGCCATGGCTTGCCTTCCAGCAGCGGCCGTGGCTACCGTCTGTCTGCCTCGCGGAACAGATCTCGAATACGCCAAGGAACTCTATCTAGGCCTCCGCGACGCCGCCGACCCTTTCGACTGCCCTATCATCGGCGGCGACACCGCCTCCTGGCCCGGCAGGCTCCTCCTCACGGTTACCATCCTGGGCCGATCCGCCGGCATCCAGCCCATCACCCGCAACTCCGCGCGTCCCGGCGATGCGATCTACGTCACCGGTCCTCTCGGCGGGTCCATCCTCGGCCGGCACATGGGCTTTCTTCCCCGTATTCGCGAAGCTCGCGAGATTGCCCAGACGGGCCAGATCACCGCGATGATCGACCTTTCCGACGGCCTCTCACGCGACCTCGCCCATATCTGCCAGCAATCCGGCGTCGGCGCTGTCATTGATGCCGACGCTCTGCCCATTCACGACGATGCCCGCACGCTCGCGGCACAAAGCGGCCAGCTCCCCATCCACCACGCCCTCCACGATGGCGAGGATCACGAACTGCTTTTCACTGCCACCCCCGCCGCCGCAATCCCTTATCCCCGCATCGGCCAGATCACTCAGGACACCGCAATTCTCCTCAGGCGTGACAAGACACTGACGCCGATTCCCCCTGAGGCATGGCAACACGCTCTGTGAACCACCCATACACAAGTCAGTTTAGAACAAGGACATCTGGCCGTCCGGCCGCCTGAATCTTGACGTATCCAGACCAACGCACCGGCCGCCCAGGCCCGCTCGCCGGCACGCGATCTGGAACATCTGGTCTATTTGCTCGATGAAGATGCCGTCGCCACGCATCCGCGAGCCGAACGCGCCATCATTGAGCCTGCCCCGTCGCGTCGCCCGGATGCGGTTCAGGACTTTGTCCTTTCGCTCCGGCATGTGTTGCTCAAGCCATGTCGTGAACAACTCGGCCACGCCATGCGGCAGGCGCACGAGCTGATAATGGGCACTGCACGCCCCGGCCTTCACGGCCGACGCGATGATGTCGGGCAATTCATGGTCGGTCAATCCTGGGATGACCGGCGCAACCAGCACCCCGACAGGAATGCCGCCGAGTGTCAACTCCTGTATGGCGGCCAGACGGCGCGCCGGCGCGCTGGTCCGCGGCTCCATGATTCCCGTCAGTTCCGCGTTAAGGGTCGTAATCGAGATGAACACACTGCAAAGGTTCTGTCTGGCCATTCCCGACAAGATGTCGATGTCTCGTGTGACCAAATGGTTCTTCGTGACGATAGAGGCGGGGTTGCCAAACTCTGCCAGCACCTCGATGCATTGTCGCGTCAGCTTCAGCCGCCTCTCCACCGGCTGGTAAGGATCCGTCACGCCCCCGACGGCAATCACCCTCGGCCGCCACTTCGCCGCCATCAGCTCAAAAGGCCTGGCGCATCTTCTTTGACGACAATCTTGCTCTCAAAGTCCAGCCCGGCGGAGAATCCCAGCATCTCATGGGTCGGTCGGGCGTAGCAGTAGATGCACCCCTGCTCGCACCCGCGATACGGATTGATGCTTGCGTCAAACGGAATGTCCGGACTGTTGTTCGTGGCGATGATCGAGCGAGCCGTGTCACGAAAGTACTGGGTGCGCGGCGAAGAAGGTTCCTCGTCCGACCCATCGGCGTCGGGAATAACCCTGAGCCGAACGAAGCGATTGGGCGGGTTCTCCGCGGCGCCCCGGCCTCGAATTGGCTTTCGCGACAGCGACATGGCAACCACCAGATCATATCAGCCACAGTCGCCCCCGCGAATCAGGCGAGGTTTCGATGGTAGTCCTGCAGCGAGCGAACCGAAGCTCGGCCCTGGCGCTGGGCGGCGATGCCCTTGGCCGCAGCAAGGGCCGCGGTCAGGGTGGTGATGTAGGGGACCTTGTACTTCACTGCGGACTTGCGGATGTAGGAATCATCGGTCTGGCCGTGCTTGCCGTTGGGGGTATTGATGACAAGCTGTATCTCGCGGTTCTTGATGCCATCGGCGATATTGGGACGGCCCTCCTTGATCTTGTGGATGAGTTCCGCAACGACACCGTGGCCGAGCAGGAAGTTGCGCGTGCCTTCGGTCGCCTTGATGGTGAAACCAAGGCTGGCAAACTGGCGAGCAACCTCCAGCACGGCGGGTCGATCGGTCGGCGCGACCGTGATCAGAACCGTGCCGGATGTCGGGAGCTGTTGCTGAGCCGCCTCCTGCGACTTAAAGAAGGCCAGGCCGAACGACTGGGCCATGCCGAGCACCTCGCCCGTCGATCGCATTTCCGGACCGAGGACGGGATCGACCTCTGGGAACATGCTGAACGGGAAGACCGCTTCTTTGACGCCGAAATGCGGTATCGGGCGATGCTGAAGATTCAATTCGCCGAGCGCCTTGCCAAGCATGAGTTGGGTGGCAATGCGGGCCATTTGGATGTTACACACCTTCGAAACAAGCGGGACCGTCCGGGAGGCACGAGGGTTGGCCTCGAGCACATACACCATGTCATGGGCGATCGCATACTGAATGTTGACGAGCCCGACGACGCCCAGCTTGGCGGCGATGCGGGCGGTGTATTCGTTAATCGTGTCAAGGTGCTTGGCGGAAATGGAAATGGGCGGAATCGCACAAGCCGAATCGCCGGAGTGGATGCCGGCCAGCTCGATATGTTCCATGACCGCAGGGACAAAACAGTCGCGTCCGTCAGAAATGCCATCGGCCTCGCATTCGATGGCCTGATCAAGGAACTTGTCGATGTAAATCGGCCGATCGGGGGTCACGTCCACTGCGGCAGCGATGTACCGTTCGAGCATGGTCTGGTCATACACGATTTCCATGCCGCGGCCACCAAGGACAAAACTCGGCCGGACGATCAGGGGATAACCAATCCGGTCGGCGACCGTGACAGCTTCAGCCA
>CAZMXI010000038.1:22684-31625 GCA_964570205.1 uncultured Tepidisphaeraceae bacterium | reverse complement strand
CAACTGGCCATGATCCAGCGATACTTCAGACTACTGTTTTGAGACAGAGCCTAGTGCTTTGGGGCGAAGAGCAGCTCTCGAACACTTCGAAAGCCTTACCCCGCCAGAATTTAACAAGAACCCACAGCTTCACGAGCTCGAGACACCACACCCAACATGGCTGCTCGCCAGTGTTGTCTAGCTTACCAAAATGAGTATGCCCTTGATATCCCCCGCATTGTGGCAATACAACAAAAGAAACGGCGGAATTGAAATCACTGCAACTGACCTTCGTTGGTCAGCAAGACTCGTGTATTTATAGAGATAAGCGGACTTCTTCGGTCGCTTCGGCGACTGCCAGCGAGATTCGACGCACTTTTTTTGAAGGGCAGACCTCTCACCAGAGTGCGCAGATGACCCAAATTGCCGCAGAGAATGCAACGCGTTGCGGTGACGTTCTCAGGGTGTGGCGGCCAGGGCGAGGATGCGGGATTTGAGGATCTGGGCGGCGACGTGGCCGACGGAGAGGTGGATATCTTCGACCAGGCCGAAGTTGTCGGAGGGGACGTTGATGTGAAGATCGACGAGGCCCTTGAGCTTGCCGCCTTCGAAGCCGGTGAGGCCGACGACGGTCAGGCGGTTTTCCTTGGCCCACTTGCAGGCGCAGAGGACGTTGGGCGAGTTGCCCGAGCAGGAGATGGCGACGGCGATGTCGCCGGGGCGGGCATAGGTTTCCAGGGGATAGCGGAAGGTCTCGTCATAGGTGATATCGTTGCCCAGGGCGGTGAGGGTGCCGGCGTTGTCGTTGAGGGCGATGGCGGCCAATCTCGGCCGGCCGTCGACGGCCGCGGTTTTCACCAGGTCGCAGACGAAGTGGCTGGCGGTGGCAGCGCTGCCGCCGTTGCCGAAGATGAAGACCTGGCGCCGGTCGGCCCAGGCGCGGTAGGCGAGGTCAGCGAAGGCCTCGATGGGCTCGGGATCGATGCGTTTGAGCAGATCGCCCAGGTGAGAGAAATAGGTCTTCGCAGTGCCGCAAATAGCGCCGGCCATAGGTGTTGCCTCCGCGGGGTATCCTAAGCGGGCGACCGGCTTGTTGGAAGCGCCGCCGCGACGACGCATGCTTATGGCAACTGCTTGATGCGGATGTTGCGATACCACGCCTCCGAGCCGTGTTCCTGGAGCATGATGCGGCCTGAGGGACCCTGGGCGAAGTCCTTGTGGGCCTTGAACTTGCTGGCGGCGAGGGCGGTTTTGAAGGCCTCGCTGGCGGTGTCGATCTCGACGACCTTTTCGCCGTTGAGCCAGTGCTCGATCTTCGATCCATCGGCGACGATGCGGGCGGTGTTCCACTGGCCGACGGCCTTGAGCTGCTTCTTCTGGTTTGGCGCTACCAGCTCATAGAGCGATGCCGCGAGGAATTTGCCGTTCTTTTTAGCGGCCTGCGCGAGGGGGCCATCGTCGAAGACCTGGTATTCCGGGCCGAGGTATTGGCCGCTGTAGGAAGACATGCGGTACTTGACGCCGCTGTTGCCGTTGGGGGCAATTCTCCAGTCGAATTCGAGGATGAAGTTGGCGTATTCCTTGTCGGTGAAGATGTCGTAGGCCTTGTCAGCGCGGTGGAGGATGCCATCCTCGGCGACCCAGCCTTTGGTGACGGGCTTTTTGTCCATGGTGGTCCAGCCGGCGAGGGTTTTGCCATCGAACAGGGGCAGCCAGCCATCATCGGATCGGGTCTGGGCGAGGCTCAGGCACGGAAGGGCCAGGATGATCATCAGAAGCACGCAAGCAAGTCGATTCGCCACGTTCATTCTCCTGCCGGTATGGGTCTTCTGATCGTACCGCGGGCGGGTTCCGGCGTTTACATGGGTTCGGGCGGCCGCCGGCGGGGGGAATACAATTGGCCGCTGCCCGGCCCTGTCGAAGGGGTTACGATGGCGCGATTCAGAAAAAGGAGCGATTCCATGGCCTCGACCGCTTCAGCAACCAGGCACACCAACCGCCTTATCCACGAGACCAGCCCGTATCTGCTCCAGCACGCCCATAACCCCGTGGACTGGCACGCCTGGGGACCGGAGGCCTTTCAGATCGCCCGCGAGCAGAACAGGCCGATTTTCCTGTCGGTGGGCTATAGCACGTGCTACTGGTGCCATGTCATGGAGCGACAGTGCTTTGAGAATGAAGGCATTGCCCGCGAAATGAATGCGCGGTTTGTGAACATCAAGGTGGATCGGGAGGAGCGGCCGGATGTGGATCAGCTATATATGAATGCGGTGCAGGTGTTGACGCGGTCGGGGGGGTGGCCGATGAGCGTATTCCTGACGCCGGACCTGCGGCCGTTTTACGCGGGCACCTATTTTCCGCCGGGCGATGCGCACGGGCGGCCGGGGTTTCCGACGATTCTGCGGGCGATCGACGATGCGTATCACAAGCGTCCTGAGGATGTCGAGCAGACGGCGTCGCAGCTCATCGATATTCTGCATCAGCTTGCCGAGCCGCAGGCGCCTGAGGCAGCCATCATCATCAACTGGGAGTCCATCGCGGAACTGGTGGATCGTTCGACGGCCGACTATGACGCCGAGCATGGCGGATTCGGCTCTGCGCCGAAGTTTCCGCGGCAGACAGCGCTGGAGATGCTCTTTGCGTTCATCGAGCACGTGCCGAGCGACGGCGATGCCGAGTCGAACATCGAGAAGCGGAAGGCCGCCATTGTGTCGATGCTTACGCATTCGTTGGATGCGATGGCGGATGGGGGTATTCACGACCATTTGGGCGGGGGATTCCACCGATACGCGACCGATGCGCGATGGCTGGTGCCGCACTTTGAGATCATGCTGTATGACAACGCCATGCTGGCGTGGCTGTACGCGCACGCGTTTGTCGTGACCGAGGATCAGCGGTATGCCCGGGTTGCCCGCGGCGTGCTGGATTTCGTGCTGCGCGAGATGACCAGCGACGAAGGGGCCTTTTACACGGCTTTCGATGCCGAAGTGGATGCGATGGAGGGGGCGAGCTATCTCTGGACGCGGGAGGAGATCGAATCGGTCCTCGGGGCCGAGGATGCGCGGCTGTTCAACAGCGTGTATGGCGTGGACCGCGGGCCGAATTTCGCCGATCCGCACCACGGCGCCGGCGTGGCGGACAAGAGCATCCTGTATCTTCCCGAGCCGATGGAGATGGCCGCCGAGCGGTTGAAGATGAGCGATGGCGAGCTGGAATCGCGGCTGGCGCCGATGCGGCGGAAGCTGTATGACGTTCGCCGCCAGCGCAAGCAGCCGCTGCTGGACACGAAGGTGATCACCGCGTGGAATGCCTTGATGATCCGCGCGCTGGCTTACGCCGGGCGGGTTCTGGATGAGAGCCGGTATGTGGAGGCCGCCGCCCGCGCGGCCGACTTCCTGCTCGCCCGGCACGCGATGCCCGGCGGGGGGCTCTGGCATTCCAGCCGCGATGGCGTGGCGCGGCATCCGGCCTTTCTGGATGACTATGCGCTGTTCGCGCAGGCGCTGCTGGAGCTGGGCCGGTCGATCGGCCAGGAGCACCGTCGGCGGCAGGCGGGGGACATCGTATCGCGGATGGATGAGCGATTCGGCGATCCGCGGCATGGGGGTTACTATTTCACGGCGGCCGAGGCGTCAGACATCATCGTGCGCCAGAAGATCGGCAGCGACTCGCCGCTGCCATCCGGCAATGCGGTGGCGGCAATGGCGAAGCTGGACCTGGATTTCCCGCAGGTTGTGCGCGAGACGATCGCCGTTTTCGCCGGCCAGGTCGACTCGATCGGCGAGGGGATGAGCGCGATGCTGCAGGCGGCCATCCTGTATCTTGGCTCGCACGACACGATCGCGGTCTCGCCGAGCGTCTGGCGCGCCGCGCCCGAGCAGGGGGAGGCGGAAGCGCCGATGACGCCGCACCAGCTTGCCGCGGCGGTGGTCTCGATGGAGACAGAGTGGGAGGCCCCGGACCAACTGCTGGTGCGGGTGAAGGTTGCCGGCGGCTTCCACATCAACGCCCACGAGGCCGCTCCCAGTCTTGTCGCCACGCAGCTTCATGTGCGGTCGGACGGCGATGTGGCCTCGATCGACTATCCGCCGGGCGAGGAAGAGCGGTTTGCCTACGCCGAGCAAGGAGTGCGCGTGTACGAAGGAACGGTCACGATCGCCGTGCGCTTCCGCCGGCCGCCGCCGGCCGGCTCGCCCATCCGCCTGGCCCTCACGTGCCAGCCGTGCAATGATGATACATGCCTGCCGCCGATGACGAAGCAGGTTGCGGTTCATGCGCGGTAAACCGGGCGGAAGGGCCTGGTTAGAGCGCCATGACGAGGCTGCTGTCAAACGCGAGCTTGGGGGGCAGCGGAGCCGGCACGAAAGCCCAGAAGCGGCCGGGCGTGCGAACGCAGCGGCCGGCCTCTGGCGACTTAAAGTCTTCTGGTTTCATAGCTTGTATGCTCTTAACGCCGGCGTTAAAAGCGACCATCGCTTTTAAACAATAGGAGCTTATCGCTTAAAAGCCTCGGCCGCAAATAAATAGCCTTTCAAAGCGGTGGAAAGCGATTGGGCGGGGCAAGAGCCACACAAGTCTTGGTGCAGGAGTGCCGCGCGGCTCCCTGCGTCCGCCCGTTCTACATAGCTGCGTTCATAAGGCCATGTTGCACAGGAACATGCACGAATAGTGGGTGTCCCCGTTTCCGCGCCGAATAGTGGGTGTCCCCGTTTCCGCGCTGTCCCCGTTTCCGCGCACCGAGGCCGAGCAGCATCAGGCCACGTGCGCGGTGCACAAAGGGGGAGTCTCTCACGAGGTGATCTCCTGCATGCCGACAGTCTATCGGCGGGCGCAAGAGGTCGCAATGAATGGCTCCCGGCCGCACGGCATCTCATGGTCCTACACGGCTTCCATCCACAGGAATGTCTCGTCCAGTCTCGCAAAGGCCAGATCACGTTGGACAATGGACTGATACTCGTCAGGAAGCAAGAAAGCATGCCCCGAAATACTGCGGACCTGCCAGCTTCTCAACGGCGTGGCATGCAGGGAAGCGATGGTTTCTCGCCACTCGACCGGAAAGAATGGTCCGAGGTCGTCTAGCCATTGTTTGAGATTTGTCCTCGCCTCTTCTTCTTGATCCGGGTTGATCAGATCGCAGGCGAAGTCGAGTATCTGACGGTAGAGAGAGCCGAGGAAATGCGGGGCATAGAACTCGCCGGTGTAGCAGTCGTGAGGACAAAGGACGACTGGTGTTATGCCGTTCATCGTATGCTGAGGATACCAGCACCAGTGGTTGCCTCCCCCTGTGAAGGCGAACGGGACGAAGCCGGGCTTGCAGTAACTGGGGAACTCGTGAGCGAGTATATCCCGAGGCGGCATCCATTCCATATCATTCAACCAGAGGTAGGGCTGGGGCAGCCCACGTCTTGCCGGATCAAAGTCGAACCACCCTCTCTCGTACATCTGCCGATATTCTGAGGGGATCGCGAAGCCGTAACGCTCGTTGATCCGGTGATATAAAGACCCGTCGAGCATCAATGCATCATATTGGGCCAGGAAACAGCCTGCAACGGAATGATACCCGGCGTCTCCCCTCTCCCTGGAGCGCTATCGCACTGCACCTGGTTTGCATGGTCCGCACGGCGGGCGATGAAGACGCTTGCGCGGGTCGCGTGGCTTGGCGCCCGCCGAGAGGACCCTACAGCAGATTGCTGGCAAGCAGATAGCCGCCTTTGATGTTTCGCACCTTCTCGAATCCGTTCTGCCGCAGGATGCGGGTGGCGAGGTGGCCGCGCTGGCCTACCTGGCAGAAGACGGCCATGGGGCGGCCCTTGTCCAGTTCGGCAAGCCGGCCGCGCAGTTCATCCACGGGGATATTCACAGCGCCGGGCAGGGTGCCCTTGGCGAACTCCTCGGGCGTGCGCACATCCAGGAGCATCTCGCCGGAGATGCCAGGATCGACCGCCGGCGTGAGGCCGCGCTGTTGGTTTTGCGCCACGAAGGCGGCCATATGGATCGGGTCCTTGGCCGACCCAAACTGCGGCGCATAAGCCAGGTCCAGGTCGGTCAGGTCGTCGATCGTGCCGCCGAAATGGATGGCGGTCGCGATCACATCCAGGCGCTTGTCGATGCCCTCGCCGCCGACGGCCTGGGCGCCCAGAATCCGCCCGGTGGGGCGGTCATAGATCAGCTTCAGGTGCATCTGCTGGGCGCCGGGATAATAGCCGGCGTGGTGCGCGGGATGGACATAGGCAGTGTCGATGTCGAAGCCGGCATCGCGGGCGGCTTTTTCGCCCAGGCCGGTCACGCCGGCGGCGATGTCGAACACGCCCACGATCGCCGTGCCAAGGACCCTGCCGGCGGGGCGGGCTTCGCCGGTGGCGGCATGCTCGCCGGCGGTGCGGCCGTGCCGATTGGCCGGCCCGGCGAGCGGAATCCGCGCTGGCTTGCCGGTGACGGCGTGAACCACCTCCGCCACATCGCCAACCGCATAGATGTCATGGTCGCTGGTGCGCATGAAGGCATCGACGGCGATCGCGCCGCTGGGGCCGATGGCCAATCCGGCCTCTTTCGCCAGCCTGGTGTTCGGGCGGACGCCGATCGACAGCAGCACCATGTCCGCCTCAATCTGGCGGCCATCCTCCAGCTCAACGGCGGTGGCGAGGTCGCCGCTGCCCACCAGGTCGCTCAGTCCGGTTCCGGCAATGACGCGCACCTCGTGCTTGGCCAGTTCCTGCTCCACCCATGGCACAAGTTGTGGATCCAGCGGCGGCAGCACGTGAGGCGCTTTTTCCACGAGCGTTACGGCAATTCCCTTTTCGCGCAACGCCTCGGCCATTTCCAGGCCGATGAAACCAGCGCCCACAATCACGGCCTTCGCGGGCTTGCGTGTCTTCATCCACTGTTCGATCGCGAATGTATCCTCCATCGACCGCAGGACGAACACGTTCGGCGCCTTGACATGGTCGATGGGCGGCACAATGGCATCCGCCCCGGGCGCCAGGATCAGTTTGTCATACGGCAGCTCAAACGCCTTGCCCGTCGCGTGATCGACGCCACCGACGACCTTCGCCTGCCGGTCGACCCGGATTGCCTCGTGGCGAATTCGCACGTCGATGTTGAACCGTTTCCTGACCAACTGGGGGTTGGTCAGCAGCAGCTTGTCCTGCGACTGGATCCGGCCGGCCAGGTAGTACGGCAACCCGCAGTTGGCGAACGAGATATAGTTGCCCTTCTCAAGGACGGTGATGGATGCGTGCTCGTTCATTCGCCGAGCCCGAGTGGCCGCGCTCATGCCGCCGGCCACGCCGCCCACGATTACGATTCGCAGAGGCATGCTCGCTCCTTGTGGCTGCAAATGGCTAGAGGTTATCGAGACAGCATGCACTGGCCAAGCGGGCACTTGCCCGTCGCGAGCATGGCCACCCATACCCCTGCCGAGCCCAGCGCAAACAGCGGGTGCACCAGCCACGCCAGGATCAGCCCCGCGACCACGGCGGCCATGCCCACCGGACGGGCGATTCGCTGCATCACGCCAACCTTGCCGCGCACAACCGGCAGGCCGGCCTTCTGCCACGCGCTGGTGCCACCCTCGACGTTAACCGCCTTAACGCCCGCAGCCGCCAGCTTTTCGCTCGCCGTGCGGGACCGCCCGCCAGAGTGGCAGATGACATACACCGGCTCGGAATCCGGCGTGGTCCTGACGGCCTTGACGGCTTCCCGGGAAAGCTGATTCAGCGGGATCAGGCGGGCACCCTCGGCATGCACCTGCTCGAACTCCGAAGGCTGTCGCACATCGATTAAGTCGATGGCCTGCCCTTGGTTACGAAGGTCATGAAGCTGACTTACGGAAATATGGGTGTAGCTCATAACTATTCCTTTATTACTATGTAGTAATGTTATCATGTGCTGCCGCGTTCGTCAAGGACGGTCCGCTGATGCCCCCGTTTTCGTGTCGCTATAATCGGATGTGAACCAACAGGCGGTCCTTCGTCGTCGTGCGTCAGCCCGGCTCCCCATGCCGATGGCGCCCATTCTCTGGCAGGCAAATCCCGCCTGTGTCGACAGCCGCCAGGCCCGCGATGTGCTTGCCCGGGCGGCTGCGGCCGGTGCTGACTGGATTTACATCCCGTCTTTCCTCTCGGCCGCCGAGGCATCCGAACTCGCGCGATTGCTCGGACTCATCGGCTCGGCGTGGTCTGTGGTAATCGGTTTGCGTGTGGATCAGCTTCAGGGCAGGGCGGTGGTTCCGCTCCAGCAGCGCCTCGCTGAACTCGGCCTGAGGCGGTGTCACGCCCTGATGATCCAGGGGATGAGCCCCACGGACGCCAAGTCCGGCCGGCCGTTTCACCGCGTGATTCAGCTTCGCGAGCGCGGCCTGATCGATGCCAGTTTCGTCTATGCCGACGATTTCGCTTGCGCCCAGTGGATGGTGGAAAACAGCCCGGCACACGCGGTATGCCTGCCTTATGGTCTGGCCGACCAGACCGCCGCCTATGGCTTGCTCCGCACCGCCGCGGAGAATGGCGCCGCGCTCATCGCCGCGCCCGTCATCCTGCCGCCCTGGCAACCCGCGCCGGCCTTCACGGCGGAAATGGACCTGTCGTTCATCGCCGCCGAGCCGGGCATCGCGGCCGTCCTACGCCCGCTGCCGCTCGATCCGGAGCGCCTCGAACGGATGATCCATGCCGTATCGACCCCCATGCTCGATTCCGACCGCCAGACCTGGCAAGATCAGTACCGCCAGTTTACGCCGCCGCCGTCCAGGCCCATCCGGGGTTTGCCGTCGGAATTCGGGGAATAGTGGTGGGGGGCTCAAGCCGAATGGGCTACTCCCGCTTAATCTGTTCCAGAATCCCATGCAATTGGTTGGCCAGCCTCGCGTTCAGTCGGGACTGGTTCTCAACCAATGCCGCCTCAAACTGCGAGACCTGTTGAGCGGTGGGGTGGGTCCACGTGTGGTTGCAGCGTGACCATTCGGGGG
>CAZMXI010000038.1:0-22673 GCA_964570205.1 uncultured Tepidisphaeraceae bacterium | reverse complement strand
CACCCAAACAAGAAAGCCCGGGATGCGAACCCCGGGCTTCGTATCGACCGATCGAACGCTGTTATCGCAGGGTGCTCACCTCAGTTGTTGCCTCAGCGTTGAGGCCGATCCAGTCGGCTACGGTCGCGGGAAGCTCTGAATCCGGCGCCAGTTCCATGGTCCCACCCACCGTTCTCGCGATTACGTTGGGCGCTGTGTATGAAGCGATCTGCCATTGTTGCTGCCACAGCTTTGCCTGCCGGGCCTCGATTTTCGCCTGGAAATCGGCCGAAAGGTGCCTCAACTCGAGCTCCTGCTGTCGCAGTTGCAGCGTGGTGACGCCCAGGGCGAATCCGCACACTAGGCACAGCATCAGTTTCAACATATTGCACCTCGGCCGGGTTGCCGATGACCTGCCAGTCTGCTAATTCGCCGTCGCCACCGCCTTGGGCGGCAGCTTCAGGACCATGCCCGGCTTGACCAGGTCGCCGCGAAGCACATCGGCGTTCAGTTCCCTGATCTTCGCCACTGTCGCCAGGCTGGCGCTGCCGCATTGCTCGGAGGCGATGCGCCACAGGCTGTCGCCTTGTTTGGCCGTGTAAGTTGTCGCCGCGACGGAAGTGATATCCGGCGACGTTGCGGGCGGCCGATTCACCACCGCGCCATTCTCGGTGGGGGGGATGCGCACCGGGTTTGCCGGCGTCTCGCCCGCCTTCGGCGGGATGACGTACAGATGGCCGACTTGTACCCGCGTGGCCTTGCCGCCCAGCGATGGATTGGCGTCGAAGATCATCTGCATATTCTGCTGGCTGGCCGATCCGTAGTACTTGATCGCCATCCTGTAGATCGTGTCGCCGCTCTCGGCCTTGTGTTGCCTCTGGGGCTGCATCGGCAGTTCGTTCTCTGGCCGGCGCGCCTCGCGCTCGTCGGGCTGAACCGGCTCGATCGAAATACCGCCATCGCCGCTCTGGCCGTTGTTCGGTTCAACCGCTCCGGGATTCCGGGCGTGCTCGCGGCCATCGATCCGGGTGCCCTCGCCTGCCGGCGGACGCACCCGCACATTGCCCTGCGGCCGGCGGATCGGGTCCGTCTCAACCGGTTGCCGCGGTTCCACGCCTTCAATTCGCGGAGGCGAGTATTCACGCCGCGTGCCCGGTGTGGCAGCGCCCTCCCGCACGTTCTCGGCCGTGCCCATGAGCACCGCGTCGGGTGGACGCATCGCGCTGGCGTAATGCTCTGACAGGAGGATCCCCACCACGATGATGAACGCCAGACCCACCAGCAAACCGATTTTCGTCTCACGCGTCATGGCCACTCCCGATGCCCGGAATCCAGCCCGGCCAGGCGCCGCCCTGGATTCCAAACGACCTCAGCTTCGTTGAGCGGCCCGGAGTTTGGCCGACCGGCTGCGCGGATTGCGCGACGCTTCGGCCTCGGTGGGAACCAGCGGCTTCTTGGTCAGGACCCGAAAGTCCCCGGCCTGCTCCGCCGACCGAAACGCCTGCTTCACCAGTCGATCTTCCATCGACTGGAAGCTGATCACAGCCACGCGGCCACCCTGCTTCAGAATCCCCGGGGCGCTGTCCAGCAGCGACCTCAGGTTCTCCAGCTCCTGGTTCACCTTCATCCGTAACGCCAGGAATGTGCGGGTGGCTGGGTCGATCTTCTCCGGGGCTCCGCCCCGACGAGGAATGGCCGAACGAACAAGGTCCGCCAGTCTCGCCGTAGTTTGAATCGGCGAAAGGCGGCGTGCTTCCACAATCTTTCTGGCAATCCGGCGCGAGTATCGTTCCTGGGCCAGCCCATAAAACAGGTCCGCCAGGTCCTGCTCACGCATCGTTCTCACGATATCGGCCGCCGATTGCCGGATTCGCGGGTCGATCCGCATGTCCAGCGGCATGTCCTGCGAGAACGACATGCCGTACGCATCATCCAGGAGTTGATTGGTGCTGATTCCGAGGTCAGCCAGAATGCCGTCCACCGACTCAATCCCGGCATGAGACAGCACATCGGGCAGTTCGGCGAAGTTAGCATGAAACAACCGCACCGGGCAGCCGGCCGCGTCCAGTCGCCGCCGGGCGTAGTCGAGGTTGCGCGGGTCGGCGTCCAGGCCGATAAGCAACCCTTTTGGTCCTAATTCGGCCGCCACGGCCAAGGCATGCCCCGCCCGCCCCAGCGTGCAGTCAACGAAGACCTCGCCTGGCACTGGCTTGAGGCACGACAACACCTCGTTCATCAGGACGGGTTCGTGACCGGTCGGGGGAATGTCCATCATAGGAGGATCAGCCTAACTCCACGAGTATATCAACTGTCTGGATTTGTAGTTGCCAACAGGCCCAATGGTGTGCTACTGTATAATTTAGGATGGTGTTTGGTAGAACGTTCGTTGGGCTTGCTGCGGCTGATGGCGGCCGCATTGTTGGAATGGCGGCGTCCGGCATTGCCGGAAAAGCCAAACATGCAGACCGGCTCTGACCGATTACATACCCGAGCGACCCTGGCGCCCGATGCGGCACCTCGCTCGAGATGGCCGGCAAGCAGAGTCGGGCGTCCTGCCCCCTCGAATCCCAGGCGAGGGCCCCGTCCATGAGACGGCTCTGCGTACCGGTTGGTTTTACGGTCCGCTCGACGCCGCATCCGTGCGGTTTCGAGCGTGTCGAGGTGCCGGAGCTTCCTCCGTGAAGACGGCACCCCTGCGATCGGCTCAAGCCTCCGTGCTTGAGCGTGACTTTCCTGAGGCCGCGCCATCCGTGGCGCGGCTTCAGTCTTTCTGGTTGCGGCATGGTAAGAGGGCAATTGCCCAGGCCGATATGCCTGCTTGCCTGACCGCCTCAGTTGTTCTGTGACAAGCCATCCTTCCCTGGTATGGACATGTCCTGCGTCTCTCCAATCCTCAGAAATGTCCTCGCGACCCATCCTCGCGCGCCGCGAGGCGCCCGTTACCCAAATAAGCCCTGATCATCCCATGCGCGCCGGCCGTTGCGTCTTGCCCTCGCAGACGATCTCGGCACGTTTTTCCTCTAGTTCTCTCTCGCGAGCGGCCCAGTCTTCCCTGGACCAGATCTCCAGATGGTCCTGATTTCCGACGACCGTCACTTCCTTGGTCAGACCGGCTTTGCGGATGGTCTTCTCAGGCAGCAGCACGCGCCCCTGGCCATCGGGCTCGATGAGGCAGGCGAGACTGAAGTTGAGATGCCCATACGCCAATTCCGATTCGCTGGGGGTCAGGCCGACCGGCCTCTGCGCCGCCAGTGTTTTGTAGTACTTGTCCGGATACAGCCACGGTCGCTTATTCGCTCCTGGCACCACGAAGAAGGCAGCTCCATCCTGCTCAACGTCGATCGCTCGGCGAATGTCCGCGGGGACCGGCATGCGGTTCTTGCCGTCGATCGACACGTCGTAATTGCCGAAGAGCAAAGCCAAAGTGAAACTGTCCAGTCAGCGAGCAAGGATGTTGTACCACAATTCCACATTATGGGCAACAGAAAAAGGATTTCTACCCACTTTAGTTCAAGACGAATGCGCCCTTGTGCCGAAATACCTTTGCGCGCAACACTTCCGGATGCCGGCGAATTCTGTGGATGGTTGGTGGATAAGTTGGCGCGAGTTAGAATCTGCCCGGCCAGCCCCCCTGAATACTCGATTTTCAAGCTGATTTTCCGCGTGCGCGCAGGACCCATGTCACGCCGCAGATCAGGGCTGTGGCAACGAGGCTGATTTCCATCAACAGCCAGGTTTGCGCGGCATTTTGTCGTTGAAGCACGGCCAGCGCCCCCATGATCGGCCCGGCAAGGCCCTGCGTCATCCAAGCCGCCATGGGCAGCTCGGTTGCGAACTCCGATTTCAGGTACCACAACAAGGGACCGCCTAGCGCCAGGGCTGATGCAACGGCCGACGCGATTATGCGTCGCACATCGGACCGCAGCAACCAGCTCCAACCGCCCAGCACGAGCAGCCAGCCGGTGAGATACAGTCCTGCCGCGAAGGCTCTGGCGTGGGGCGCTGCGGAGAAGGTCGCCGCGAGTTGAAGAAAAGGCCAGGCGCACGCGACGGTGATCAGGGTGCTGCCGGGGGTCCGAAACAGGATGGGCATCAGCATGGCCGACATCGCCACGTCAACGCACAGCATCTGGGCAAGCGCCAGGCTCTCGGCCGGGCGAGGGTATTGATCGGCGAGCCGGATCTGGAAGATCGGCAGGAGCAGCGTCAGCATCTGGACCGCCAGCCAGACCGCCACCGTGCCAAAGTGCGACAAAGGCGACGGGCCCGCGCCAACCGCGAGGTTTTCGGGCGTCCGGACCATATTTGCCACAGGATACTCAAGGCACGCCAGTGAATACAGGATCCACGGACTTATCAGACCGCCATGACGGAAAAGGGGCAGCTCATATGTGCCGATGCAGATGGCAGAAGATGTCTGACGTGGTCGGAGGCGCTGGAGAGCGAGATGCTGATTCTGCCTATTGAGGAAACCAAGGCCGGCATGAAGCTGGTCATGACGGTTTCGCATCCCGAACAGCCCGACCAGGAATTGCTCAAGCCGGGGTTCATCCTGACGGATGCGGTCATCGGCAGGCTGAAGTCCCTGGGGGTTCCTTACGTCTATGTTGACTACCCGGACCTGGCCGACCTGGACCGGCACCTGATGGCGCACCTGAGCCCGGCGAGGCAGGTGATCTACAGTCACATCAAGAACACGATCATGGCGGTGCAGCGGGTCGCCCGGCCGACGGTCACCTACCCCGACTACTACGCCGCCACGCGCGACATGGTCATCACGCTGCTTCAGCAGGGCGAGCATCCAATGTACATGGATGTGTTGTGCGCCCGGCTGGGGTCGGACGAGGTGGCGCACGCGACGACGGTGGCGCAGCTTTCGGTGACGATCGGGATTCGTCTGGAGCAGTATCTCATCAGCCAAAGAAGCCGGTTGCCGCCGCGGCATGCGCGCGAGGTGATCAACCTTGGTGTGGCGGGCATGCTTCACGACATCGGCAAGTGCAAGCTGCCTGAGCATCTGCGGCAGCACACGGGCATCCATCCGCCTGAGAAACCCGAGGATCGCGCCCTGTGGGAGGCGCATCCGAAGATCTCGCACGACATGATCTGCCGGGGCGTGGAGGCGTCGGCGGCGGCCGCGGTTTCCCAGCACCACCAGCATTTCGACGGCAGCGGGTATCCGAGGTTATCTCGCCCCGGCGGCGAGCCGCACACGCTGAAGGCGCAGGACATCCATGTGTTCGGGCGAATCCTGCTGGTGGCGGACCAGTATGACCGGTTCAGCATCGCGGAAGACGGGCGGCGTCGCTCGCCGATTGAAGTTCTGCACCTGATGCGGACAACCGGATCGCAGGAACTGGATCCGCACATCCTGGACATGCTGCCGACGATCATCCCGCCGTTTCCGCCGGGCAGCCGGGTGACGCTTTCGGACGGTTCTCTGGCGGTGGTGACCCGGGTGGACATGAGCGACCCGTATGCGCCGGTGATCAAGCGGCTGGGCGAAGACCACTGGACGTTGTGCGGCGAGCCGATTGCGCTGCGGAACGAGACATCGCTGACGATTCGCGCCTTGGAGGGGCTGGACGTCGAGCGGATGATTCCCCAAGCCGGCGGGGCGGAACAGGCGGCGAAGGCGGCGGCGTAAATGCGCGGGCTGTTGCGGATGGGGGACGATGGCCGATAATAGCGATGCTTGGCGATGGAGTGCCGCGATGGCAGTCGTGCAGACCCAGAACAGACCGGCGGAGGCAAGCGTTTCGCACCAGGAACTGGCGAGGATTCTGCGCCTTGAAGTGCCGGTGATCGTGAAGCTGGCGGAGCGCCGGCTGGCGTTGGCGGAGGTGCTGAGGCTGGGATTGGGGGCGATCATCGAGTTTTCCAAGAGCAGCGATGAGCCGCTGCAACTGCTGATCAACAACAAGCCCATCGGGGTGGGCGAGACGGTGAAGATCGGGGAGAACTTCGGCCTGCGGATCACTCAGATCGGGGATGTGCGGCAGATCATCAAGTCGCTGGGCAGCCCGCAGTAGGCGGTGGGCGGAAGGTCTCGGCCAGTCGCAGGGCATCTTCCCTGGATTGAATCCGGTCCTCAAGTTGGGCATCGTAGACGGTTTCGAGGATGGTGCGGAACATCGGCCCGGGCGCAAAGCCTGCGGCCGTAAGATCGTCGCCGGTGAGCAGGGGCGGGGGCGCAAAATCGGTCCGTTCAAGCCGCTGCAAATCAAGCTGAACCATCGCGATGCGCTCGGCGTGAAAGCCAAGCTGAGACAACGCGGCGAGCAGTCGCCGCGAGTCCGAGCTCGTGGGGCGGGCGAGAAATCGCTTGAGGGCGGCGATCGAAGGTGGGGCGCCGGCCAGGAGGGGGGCGAGCCCTTCGATCGCGCCCCGCATGGCATCCGATTCATCGTTGCTGATCTTGAGGGCCTGTCGCATGGCATGCACGGCCTGCTGGATGGGTTTGCGGCCGAGCAGGGGCAGGATGTCGGCGTCGGCGCGCATCGATTGCAGGCGATAACAGAGGCAGCCGGCGGCGAGGGCGAAGCCGAAGGCGATGGATGGATCGCGCGGGAGGGCGAAGAAGATAGAGCCGCCGGGGGTGAACTTGCTGGGTTTCTCGCCGGGAAGGAAGCGGCAGATGACGTGGATGAGGCCGAATCGCCAGAGCAATTCCCAGGCGGCGTTGCGGGTGGAGGGGGTGAGCATGAGTCGCAGCTCGTCGGCGACGCGCTCCGGACTGATCTGCTTGAGCAGGGGCGCATCGGCGTGGATGGCGTCGGCGGTGGCGGAATCGATTTCGAGGTCGAACCTGGCGGCGAAGCGGATGGCGCGGAGAAGTCGCAGGTGATCTTCGCGGAAGCGTTCGGCGGGGTTGCCGATGGCGCGGAGTCGGTTGGCGCGGAGATCTTCAAGACCGCCGACGTAGTCGATGACGCGGTCGTTGTCGAGGGGGTCGAGAAACAGGCCGTTGATGGTGAAGTCGCGCCGCTGGGCATCCTGCTGGGCGGTGGTGAAGTGGACGTTGGACGGGCGACGGCCGTCGAGGTAGGCGCCTTCAGCGCGGAAGGTGGCGACTTCGACGACCGAGTGGTTGTGGCGGACAAGGATGACGCCAAAGGCCTGGCCGACGGCCTGGGTGCGCGGGAAGAGGGAGCGGACACGCTTGGGGGGAGCGTCGGTGGCGATGTCCCAGTCTTTGGCGGGGTGGCCGAGCAGGGTGTCGCGGACGCAACCGCCGGCGAAATAGGCTATATGGCCGGCAGCGCGGAGCTGGCGAAGGACGAACTCGGCGTCATCGCGTGAGCAAGGGGGCTTGGTGCGGATTTCGGCCATGCGGTGAGGATACCGGAGTACGGCCGTGCGGCAAGACGGCGGTGTGAGGAAGGTGGCATGTGTGGGGTGGTCCGTGGTCAGTGGCGAAGAGCATGGGGTCGCCCTTTTTCATGTTGGCCGCTGGCCAAGCCGTACCAGATGGGTGCGGCACGACCCGTTACGCCTACGGTGTCAGTCGCGCCGGGGGGGGGATGACGGGGGCCGCGACAGGTCGATAAGACAAGCGGTGGGCAAGCACACGCGAGTACACCTGTCCCAATCGCCGATTGCCGCAACGTCGGAGGCGAACATGTGGCTGAAGAGACTTGGTGGCGTGTTCCTCTGGTGCATCCTGGTGCCGTATGCCACTGCCGTCTTTATTGCCAGTCTGGCCGCAACTATCACGATTGATGGATGGCTGTTCGGACTGGTGGGCTCGGTATTTGTCCTCCCATCGCTCATCCTGTTCGGCGGGCTGCGGTTGTTTCGGCTGCCGGCGTGGGTCCAACACGTCGGTTTCGCGGTTCCGGCGATCGTGTTGAACCTTTCGATGGTCCTTCCTGACCTTATGGCCCCAGCGGACATGCGGATTAGGCCATCGGCAGGTGAGGCGGAGTTAGGGCGCGCCTTTGTCATTTCTGTCACAGCCGGTCTCGGGGCAGCATACGGCACGGTGGTGATTGCAGTGACGACATGGACGCGCCCGGAAAGACGGGGCTTCGAGATCATCTTCCCTGCGGTACGGGCCTGCCATCCTGGCGTGGTCCAGACAGATCGGTATAGACAGCGGCGGGAGTGAGCAACCTCGCAGCAGGATAGGCATCATGGGCGTTGGCGGCCGGCGTTGATCTTGAGGGGGGCGAGGTTGAGCGTGAGGGCGTGGCATCGGCGCACCGGCAGCGGTGGCGGCCTGGAAGTGCCATGCGGCTAGGAATCCAACGCCTGCCGGCTGAGCGGTTTACCTGGCATGCCGAGAGAGGGCGCAAAAACAGGCAAAACTGAGGCGATTGGGCAGCACCGAGAGTGGCGCACGCGTGCGCTGTATGCGGCCTGGAGAACTTGGCGAAGCAAGACAATATCGATAAGTATGGTAATCTGGTTTAATCCAGTCGGACGAAAGCGGATTACTGCCACCGACACCCAAAAGCTAGTTTTTGCAAAGGGCTATTGTGGTGCTATATTAGACGAGCAGTGCGTTGGTGCTTTGGGTCTACTCTATTGCCATTTCTCGCGACAACGGTGATCGCTTCTGCCGGTTCGGAATGTGAGGCACGTCGCACAAGAAGCGCATCAGGCCCAGAGAGGAGGTGCTGGCAGTTGTGAAGTGGATGTGGTGCAGCGTGGGATGAAGCGGTGCCCTGCAGTGGCAAGTCACGTGGGCAGGAACGCCGCAAAAGGAACAAGCACAGCATTATTGGAGGCAGGATGATTCACTCAATTGGTCGGGTTGCGCGGAAGTCGCTGCTCATCGTAGCAGCCGCCGCGCTGGTCTTGTTGTTGCCGGTTGTCTCGGCGCAGGCCGCCTCGACGGCTGACATTATCTTTGTTGTTGACGAGTCCGGATCCATGTCTGGTGAGCATGCATGGCTAGGGACGATGGTAACGACGTTGGACAGCAAGCTAATTGCGGCCGGCGTCACCAACAACCGGTATGGCCTAGTCGGGTTCGGTGCGAACGGTGGGGGCGGGCACCCGGTCGCTGGACACAAACACACTGTGGGCGGCAGTGACTTCGGCAATGCAGCCCAGTTGTCAACCGCAACCGGCGGGCTTGTGATTTCGGGCGGAACCGAGGACGGGTGGTCGGGCATCAACACCGCGCTCACCGGGTACAGCTTCCGTGGCGATGCCGCCGTCAACATCATTCTGGTGACGGACGAGGATCGTGACAATTATGACACGACCCTCACTTACGCCGGCGTGTTGGCCTCGCTGAATGCGAAGAATGCCCTGCTGAACGTGGTTGTGGCGGCCACCCTGAAGGCGGCGGACAACTCTACCGCGCTGGGCATTTCGTCCGACGGGCAGAATCCTCAGTCGCTGACAGCTTACAAGGCGGATGGATCCGGTGGTTTCACCAAGTCGGCGGGTGGAAGCACCGCAAACACCACGACAAAGGCTGCATATATCGATATGGCATGGGCAACGGGCGGGGCTGCGTGGGATTTGAGCCAGCTTCGGTATGGTGGCCTGACCGCGACGTCATTCACGAATGCGTTCGTAGACATCAAGGTCGAGGAGATCGAAGAGCAGGACCCCATTGTGCCGCTGCCTGCGGCCGGGTACGTGGGTCTCATGCTGTTGGCCGGATTGGGTGCGGTTCGCGGGATTCGCCGATCGCGTTCGGCCTGATCTTTAGTGCGACCGTGCAATTCCAAGGCACAGGGCCCCCGGCTACATGCCGGGGGTTCTTATTCCGGAGGTCGGCTGTGAAGTCGGCCATCATGGGCGTTGGCGGCCGGCGTTGATCTTGAGGGGGTTGAGGTTGAGCTTGAGGGCGGGGGAGTCAGGCTTGTAGGCGTAATCGCCGTTGTTCACATCGCGGAAGAGGGGATCTGCGGCGAGGGTGTCGCCGCGGATGCCATTGACCGTGCCGGTGGCGGAGTAGTCCTTGAGGGAAACGCCTTCAACCTTGCCGGCAGCGCTGTAAAGGATGTTCCTGCGCCAGGTGGCGATGGCGTCGATGTTCTCAATGCGGATCTTGCCGGTGGCGTAGATGACGTTGCCTTCGAGGGTAAAGCCCGAGGAGCGGGGGAAGGTGAGTTCGGCATCGCCGAAGACGACGAAGACGTTGTTGCGGATGGTGTTGGGCTTGCACATATGGTTATGGCAGGGCCAGCCGACGTTCACTGAGAGGTTATTCTCGACGATGCAGTCTTCGGAGCGTTCATCAAGGTAGTAGGCTGAGGCGCCGTAGCCGCCGAGGTCTTTGAAGTCGCGGGCGAAATTGCCGCGGAGGATGCACTTTTTCGCGGCGAACATGTAAATGGCCGCGCCGTCGTGGAGGACCTTCATGCAGTCGTAGATGAGGTTGTTCTCGACGATGTTCTCTTCGCCGCCGTAGTTGATGGCGGAGTAGGTGCAGTCGTGGACTTCGTTGTGGCTGACGATGCACTGGCGGCCGCCGCGGAATATGCCGATGGCCGAGGGGAACAACCGGCCCACTCCGCGGACGTGGTTATTGGTGATGATGCTTCTGACGCCGCCGAGGTATATGCCGCCCGCGCCGCACTCGGCGATGTCGGCGTTCTCGACGCGGATGGAGGCGATGTCGCGGGTGGCATTGATGGCGTGGCCGGCCACCTGGCGGATGGAGAGGCCGGTCAGCAGGCAATCGCGGGCGTTGGAGAGGGAGACAGCGCCGTCAAAGGCGCTGGCGCCGAAGCCGCCGGAGATGAGGGGCACGGTGGTGACCGAGAAGGCGAGGTTGCGGAGGGTGACGTTGGCGATAGGCTGATTCCTCGTGCCTGCGAGGCGGAGGATGGTGGTCTGGGTGGGGATGAGGGCATCGGCGGCGGCCATATCCTCGCCGGGTAGCGGCCAATAGACGATGCGATTGCCGGCGCGGTCGTGATGCCATTGGCCAGGCTGGGTGAGGCCTTCGCGGATATTCCAAAGGATGTACTTCTTGACGCCGAAGGCCCCTGGGGGATGGCCACAGGCCGGAGAGAGCCTCAGTGTGCGTGTGGCCGGGTCATGGGCGGCGACGCCGACGCAGGATTCATCCCACATGTGGTAGACGGTGATCTCGGCGGAGCGGGTGTCGAGGGTTGGGGGGATGTCGCCGGGATTGTACTTGAGGGTGGTGAGCTCATCGTTGGTGGGCTTGCGCTGCCATCCGCCGCCGGTGGTGCTCATCCAGGGAACGTTGAATGTGGATTCGTGGGAGAGAACGCCGGATTCCGGAAAACGGGCGCGGGGGCAGAATCGGCCGTTGACGATGAGGACTCGGGGTTCTGTGGCGCGGCCGGGGGGCAGTGGGGCGGCGTGGAAGCGGTCGCCGTCTTTGGCCCACCCGGAAAGGGGGATGCCGCCGAGGAGAAGGGGCCTGGCGCCAGGGGCGGCTTCGATGGTGAGGCCGGAATCGGCGGACGTGAGCTCGACGGAAGTGTTGTGGTATCGGCCGGTGTACAACAGGATACGGGCGGGCTTGGCAGTGCGAGAGAGTTGGACGGCCCTTGCGAGGGTGGCGAGGGGCTTTTCGGGGGAGCCGGGGTTGGCATCGCTGCCGGCGGGGGAGACATGGAGGTCGGCGGCGCGAACGTTGAGGGAGATTCCCGTTAGGATCGCGACAAAGAGGGTGATGGTGCGGATCATGCAGGAGAGAGTAAGGGCGGGTGCGGGAAATGCCAATACAGGTGGCAAGGGGAGTGTTTGAAGCGAATTGCAAAACGCGTAACGGGCCGTAGACTTCGCACGCGGTATCGGCCTTGGGGAAGGCCGCGGAACGAGTTGAGCGCCGGGCGGCCGAGGCCGCCGTTATGGAGCGAGGACAATGGAAGACCATCGGATTCTGCTATCGACACGTGATCTGCCTCAGAAGTGGTACAACGTGGCGGCGGACCTGCCGCAACCGATACCGCCGCACCTGCACCCGGCGACGGGCAAGCCGGTGGGTCCGGACGACATGCGGGTGATTTTTCCGATGGGGCTGATCGAGCAGGAAGTATCGACGGTTCGATGGATCGAGATTCCTGACGCGGTTCGGGAGAAGCTGGCTATCTGGCGGCCGACGCCGCTGGTGCGGGCCAAGTACCTGGAGCAGCGTCTGAAGACGCCGGCGCGGATCTACTATAAGAACGAGGCGGTGAGTCCGGCCGGAAGCCACAAGCCGAACACGGCGGTGGCTCAGGCCTATTACAACAAGGTGGAGGGGATCAAGCGGCTATCGACGGAGACGGGCGCGGGGCAGTGGGGTTCGAGCCTGGCGTTCGCGTGCGACCTGTTCGGGCTGGAGTGCAAGGTATACATGGTGAAGGTGAGTTATCACCAGAAGCCGTACCGTCGGTCGCTGATGCAGTTGTGGGGGGCGTCGGTGGTGGCGTCGCCGTCGAAGGACACAAACGCGGGGCGGAAGATCCTGGAGCGGGACCCGGAATGCACGGGGTCGCTGGGGATTGCGATCAGCGAGGCGGTGGAGGATGCGGCGACGCGGCAGGACACGAATTACGCGCTGGGCAGCGTGCTGAATCACATGTGCATGCACCAGACGGTGATCGGGCTGGAGACGCAGAGGCAGTTGCAGATCGCGGGGGAGAAGCCGGATGTAATCATCGGGTGCGCCGGGGGCGGATCGAACTTGGCGGGCATCGCACTGCCGTTCGTGACGCAGGCCCTGACGGGGGATGGCCCGAGGCTGCTGGCGGTGGAGCCGGCGGCGTGCCCTTCGCTGACGCGCGGGAGATACGCCTATGACCTGGGCGACACGGTTGGGCTGGCGCCGCTGGCGAAGATGTACACGCTGGGGCACGGCTTCATGCCGCCGGGGATTCACGCCGGCGGTCTGCGGTATCACGGGATGGCGCCGGTCATGTCGCTGTTGAGGAACCTGGGCCTGCTGGAAGCGGTGACCGTGCAGCAGCGGGAGGTGTTCGAGGCGGCGGTGCTGTTCGCGCGGGCGGAGGGTATCTGCCCGGCGCCGGAAAGCGCGCACGCGATCAAAGCAGCGATCAACGAGGCTATGAAGTGCAGGCAAACGGGCGAGAGCAAGTGCATTGTGTTCAACCTGTCGGGCCACGGGCACTTTGATCTGGGCAGCTACGACAAGTATCTGGCGGGGGAACTGGATGACTACGAACTGCCGCAGGCGGAGATCGACAAGGCGCTGGCGGATCTGCCGAAGGTGTGAGGCGGAAAGAGGGCCCGGCTGAGGCCGGCCGGCGGGGCAGCGCATGGCGGAAGCGATGTCGAAGGACCGGAGCCTCATCAAGGGAGAATGCCAGCGAGCGGTCCATCGGCCGTCATCTCATCGCCAGAACAGGCTGCCGGTGAGGCCGCCGAACAGGTTGCCGCCGTAGATGCCGCCGGCGGAGAACAAGGAATGGTTCGGGACGATAATCCGCGTGGTGGAATTGAAGAGGGTCTGGCCGAGGAGAAATCGCTGGGAGAAATCGGCGATTTCATAGAGGGCGACCGCCGTTCGTCCGAAGCCAACCTGGATGGTCTGAGTTCGGCTGCCGCCGGTGGTCCACCTCACGAAGCGGTAGACGACGCCGTCGACTGTCTGTGTCGCCGGGGCCGACAAGGTCCGGCGGAGGCGGGAAATGGTCTGTATCTGGGCGGAGGTGGTGATGAACTCATCATCGACCAGGAGCATCAGGCCGGGGAAGTTGGTTCGAATGTTCAGATTCACGAGTTGAGGCTCAAGATCGACGAAGGTCGAGCCTTCCAGGCCGGCGGAGTCGGTTACGGTCAGGGTGACTCGGAAGGTCTGAGCGGGGTCGCCGTTGATGTTCGCGGGCACCTTGAATCGGCCGACGCGCCGCCTGTTGACGGTGGAGAGGACCGTCTCCTGGTCGTCGGCATCGACGACGCTCAAGGTCCAGACGAAGTTGCGCTCTGGCACGATGACATCCTGTGCGTCGGTTGCGAAGCCTGAGAAGAATATCCTGGCCTTGCCTTGGATGAGTTGCCCGGCCCCGGGCGTGAAGATCTGGGGCGAGGGGGGCGTCTCGCCGGCGAAGATCCGGACGATCTCCGTGTCGGTGTCCCCGTTCTCGTCGATGACGGTCAGAGTGGCGTCGAAGACGCCCCGCCGGATGTACAAATGCTCAACGACGGCGCCCGGGACGGGGCCGGTGTCATCGCCGAAGTCCCATATGAACGTCAATTCGTCGTTGTCGTCGTCATGGCTGTCGCGGGCATCGAAGGTGACGGCCAGGGGCGTCAGCCCGGTCACGCGATCGACATCAATGACCGCAACGGGGTTGGCCAGCAGCCAGCGGGGCTCAAGCGCCTCGACGGGGCGGGAATGGGCGGGGTCTGTCTGCCGCTGCGACTTGCCGGATGCGCGAAGGAGCTTGAACATGACGACCTTTCGTAGAAAACATCGACCCGCCCGCGTGCATGGGCGTCGGTTGCAGAGAAAGACGTCTTGAGGTTATTGACAGTTTCATTCTACGCATAGAAACGGGCGTTCGACAGCCTGCAAATCACAAAGCGTCCCGCGGGGCAGGGGGTTCCCGAACCGCCGAGATTTCTGGAGGTTGCCGAGCTTGGCCGTCCGCGGGCCTTGGTCTATAACATGGCCCGCATGGAAGGCCTCCTTGGCGCTTTGCTGGTGTTCTCCCTTCGCGTGACCGACGTCTCCATCGGCACGTTGCGCGTGCTGTATGCCGTGCGCGGACACCGGCTGGTGGCGGCCGTGCTCGGCCTGCTCGAGTCGGGCATCTTCATTCTGGCGATTTCGCGGGTGTTTCAGGACGCCAGCGATCCGCTCAAGATGATCGGATATGCCTCGGGTTTCGCGGTGGGCACGCTGCTGGGCATGACGCTTGAGAAATGGATCGGCTCCGGGTTCATTCTGGCCCGCGTCATCAGCCGCGAGAAGGCGGCCGAGATTCGGCAAGGCCTGCGCGATGCCCACTTCGGCGTGACGACCGTCCGCGGCGAGGGTCGGGAGGGTCCGGTGGCGATCCTGTTCATCGTTGCCGCGAGAAAGCGGACCAAGCAACTCGTTGACATCGTCAGCCGACAGGATGCACAGGCCTTCGTGACGATCGAGCCGAGCAGCACGGCCATGGGGGGCTACATTCGCCACATGCCTCTGCCGGAGGGTGTGCGGAAGTGACCGCCCCGGGGCCTACGGTTCGGGCCTGGAAACGGCGAAGGCTTCGTTGGTTGCCCCGCCGAGCGCCAAACGCATGCCACGGCGGGACTTAAGTTGTACCCACAGGAGCAGACTGAGTGCGGCCAGGGGGAATAACACGCTGCGAGACCATTTCAGCGAAAGCGACTCGAATGTGCCGCCCAGCAGGTCGCCGGGCTGGGCCAGCGCCAGCTCGTTCCACGTGTACAGAACGCCGGGGACCTTGAACTCCAGCGCTGTCATGCCCTCGTTGTTGAGAAAGGCCTGCCAGGGGAAGAGCAGGGCCACGAGGATGACTGAGCCGGCCAGGGCTGCCATGACGTGAGCCACGCCGACCAGGCGCCCGATCAGCATGACGTTTACAACCACCAGCAGTACAACCATAAGGACGACCGCGGCGCAGATGCCCACAAACGTCGAGATGCCCAACAGGTAATGCAGGAACTGCGGAGCGAGTGATTCAACCTCGCCAGGCCGGGTCGCCGCGCGAGCGGCAGCGGCGACCTCAATCTGCCATGCGCCGGGCATGCCGCCGCTGATCCGGACGATGAACAGCGAAGCGTGAAACAGCACGATCAGCAGCAAGGCCCAGAACAAGATGTTCTTGGTCCGGCGGAGAATCAGCATGGCGTCGGCATAGTCGGCGGCCATGGCCAATGGGTTCTGAGGCATCATGATGGACCTCTGTTGAACGCGATGCATGTCCTAATCCATGCGGCGGCAAGGGGCAAGGCCGATCCGGTTATCGGACGCCGACCGGCTCCGCCGCCATACCTATTGTCGGACAGGCCGGTCGGTGATTTCATGACAGACTGGCGGAAACGGTCGGTGCCAAAGGGGCCCGAGCTTCCCAAGGGCCCGGGAGGCGGTATGCTTTAACGCATGTCTGAAATGTCCTGGGACCTTTTTGAACGCAACAAGCAGAAGGGGATGGATGCGCGCCGCGCGGGGCAGTGGGAGATCGCCCAACAGTACCTCACCGAGGCGGCTCGCATGATGCTCCAGCTTTCGCGTCAGGCGGGCATCAGCGACGAACTGCGGGAGACGCGCCTGCGCGGGGCGCAGAAGCTGGTGGAACTGGCCGGCGACTGCGAGAAAGCCAAAGCGCAGAACCGGCCGCGTCCGGCGGTGGAGCGTTCCCGCGAGCGTCCGGGTGCCAGTGCCGAATCCGAAGGGGAATCCAACGCATCAAGCTGGATCGTAAAGGAGAAGCCCAGGCTGCGCTTCGCGGACGTGGCCGGCTTGGATGACGTGAAGGAGGACATCCGGCTGAAGATGGTGTATCCATTTGAGCACCCGGAGCTGGCAAAGAAGTTCGGGATCAAAGGTGGCGGCGGGGTGCTGTTGTATGGACCGCCCGGAACAGGCAAGACCATGCTGGCCAAGGCGACGGCGGGCGAGATCGACGCCACGTTCTTCACCGTTTCTCCGGCCGAAATCCTGAGCAAGTGGGTGGGCGAGGCCGAACAGAACATCAAGAAGCTGTTTGACGCGGCCAGGCAGGAAGCGCGGTCGATTATTTTCATCGACGAGATTGAGGCACTGGTGCCGGCGCGGCGCGATGAAGGATCGAGCGTGATGCAGCGGGTGGTGCCGCAGATACTTCAGGGAATGGAGGGCTTTGACAAGTCCGGCGATCACCCCATCCTGTTCATGGGCGCGACCAACGTGCCGTGGCAGCTTGATCCCGCGGTACTTAGGCCAGGCCGGTTTGACGAGAAGGTCTACATACCCCTGCCGGACCTCCCGGCACGGCGCAAGATTCTGGATATCTATCTGGGGCACCGCCCGGTCGCGGACAATGTGGACCTGGATTCGCTGGCCGGGAGGTTGGAGGGCTACAGCGGCGCCGATCTCAAATACATCTGTGATCGTTCGGCGACGATTCCGTTTCTGCGCAGCGTTGCCAGCGGTCAGGAGGGCCAGATCACGCAGGAGATCCTCGATGACGTGATCGCCGATACGCCTCGATCGGTCAGCGGCGAGATGGTCGGGCGTTTCGCCGCATGGGCGAAGCAGGATTAAAGGGAAGCCACAAACTGGATAAGCGGCCGCAGAGCCGATAACATATCTCGCCTCGTGTAAGAGGTGCTGAAGGAGCATGCGCGCATGATCTATTCCAGTTCGACTGAGTACGCGATCCGCGGGCTCGCCGAATTGGCCGGGCGGGAAGCCCATCGCCCCGTCATGCTGGACGACCTGGTGGCGGGCACTACCCTGCCGCGCGACTTCCTGGCGAAAGTGTTTCAGAAGTTGGTGCATGGGGGCGTTCTGCGCAGCGTCAAGGGCCGCGGGGGCGGTTTCAACCTGGCGAAGCCGGCGAATGAGATATCACTGATGGATATCGTTCGGGCCGTTGATGGCCCGGAGGCGCTGGACCACTGCGTGGTCGGCCTGGAAGCCTGCAACGACGAGATGCCTTGCCCGCAGCACGACCTGTACAAGCCGATGCGAACGTGTATCCGCGAGTACCTTCAGAAGACGACGGTAGCGGAGTTGGGCGCGGCCCTCAAAGCTAAACAGGCCGCCCATCCGCCCACGCCGATCGAGGCCGCCCGGCGTTAGAAGTGGCAGCATTTCCGGTGGCCCGGAATCCGAGTGATAGTGATCAAGAGGGGAAGCGTTAATACCAGAGCAGCAGAAGAGGACCCCGCACATGACGCTAGGAACGCAAGTGACCGAAAGCCTGACACAGCCCGGCAGTTCTGCTCCGACCGCGAATCGCCACGCGCTGAAGTGGATACAGGAATGCATCGACCTGTGCAAACCGGACCGCGTGCACTGGTGTGACGGCAGCAAGGAAGAGCGTCAGAAGATGTTCGACCAGGGTTGCCAGGAGGGCGTGTTCTTCAAACTGAACCAGCAGAAGCTTCCCGGGTGCTACCTGCACCGGTCGAATCCCAATGACGTCGCCCGCAGCGAGCATCTGACATTTATCTGTACGCCTACCCAGGACGGCGCGGGGCCAACCAATAACTGGATGAATGACAAGGCGGCCTACGCGAAACTGCGCCCTTTGTACGATGGCTGCATGAAGGGGCGGACGATGTACATCATCCCCTTCGTCATGGGCCCGCTTGGCTCGCCGCTGGCGAAAGTCGGCGTGGAACTGACCGATTCGCTATACGTGGCGGCGAACATGGGCATCATGACGCGCATGGGCACGCAGGCATGGACGCAGCTTGGCGAGGGCGAGGAGTTCACCCGTTGCCTGCACAGCATCGGCGATGTCAACCCCGAGCGGCGGTACATCTGCCACTTCCCGCATGACAACACCATCTGGTCCTTCGGCTCGGGCTACGGCGGCAATGCCCTGCTGGGCAAAAAGTGCCTGGCGCTGCGCATCGCAAGCTATCTGGGATCGAAGCAGGGTTGGATGGCCGAGCATATGCTGCTGATGGGCGCGCAGGCGCCCGGCGGTGAGAAGAGCTATGTCGCCGCGGCTTTCCCGTCGGCATGCGGCAAGACGAACTTCGCCATGCTGGTGCCGCCGCGGAAATTCAAGGAGCAGGGATGGAAGATCACCACCCTGGGCGATGACATCGTGTGGATGTGGGTCGATCAAACCGGCCGGCTGCGGGCCATCAACCCGGAAGCGGGTTATTTTGGCGTCGTCCCCGGTACCAATGACGAGACGAATCCGAATGCGGTGCTCAGCATCCAGAAGGACACCATCTACACCAACGTGGCGATGCTGCCCGACGGCGACGTGTGGTGGGAGGGCAAAACCGATTCGGCGCCGGCCGAGTGCCTCGACTGGATGGGGCAGAAGTGGACCCCGGACTGTGGCCGCAAGGCCGCCCACCCCAACAGCCGTTTCACTGCGCCCATGACGAACAACCCCGTGCTGGACGAGGCGGCGGCCGATCCGGCAGGCGTGCCGGTGTCAGCGATCATCTTTGGCGGCCGTCGCAGCCGGTCGATCCCGCTGGTCTATCAGGCGTTCGATTGGATGCACGGCGTGTTTGTCGGCGCGACAGTGGGATCGGAGACCACCGCCGCCGCGATCGGCCAGGTGGGCGTCGTTCGCCGTGATCCGATGGCCATGCTGCCGTTCATCGGTTACAACATCCGCGACTACCTGAATCACTGGTTCCGGATGCGAAAGCGCATGAAGGACTGCCCCCGCATCTTCCACGTCAACTGGTTCCGGAAGAACGAGCACGGGAAGTTCATGTGGCCCGGCTTCGGCGAGAACATGCGTGTGCTGAAATGGGTCCTGGACCGTTGCCACGGCAGGGCCTACGCTGTGGAGACTCCTCTGGGGTGGATGCCCCGGTCGGAGGACATCGAGATGGAAGGGCTTGGGCTGAAGCCGGCCGATCTCGACGCCCTTCAGGCGGTCGATGTCGAGGAGATGAAGGCCGAACTGCTCAGCCAGGAAGAACTGTTCATCAAGATGGGTGGCGATCTGCCCAAGGAGATGCTCTTCCAGCGTGAGCTTCTGGTCAGCCGCCTCTGATCGGCGACTTTCTTTGCGGAAACCTCCAGGCCCAGGGCGTCTCATCGGAGTCCTGGGCCTTGGTCTGATTCGGATGCGGCGTGGAGTCCGTTGCCGGGCAGAACTGAACGTGGCGCGGTATAAACGTGTCCTGTCAAGAACAAAGCCCAGAGGCGGCGAAGATCGGAGCGTGCATGCCCAATCACCTCATACGATTCCTGACCTTTCTTGCCATTCTGATGCCGATGTCGCAGCGACTTGCCCAGGGCGCTGAACCGGCCGGCGCCCGGGCGGAAACCCCCGAGCAGCGAGAGGCGCGTCTTCGCTGGTGGCGCGAGGCGCGGTTCGGAATGTTCATCCACTGGGGCCCGGTTTCGCTCAAGGGGACGGAAATCGGCTGGTCGCGCGGCGACCAGGTGCCCGCCGAGGAATACGACAACCTCTACAAGCGATTCAACCCGACCGAATTCGACGCCGACGCGTGGGTTGCGCTGGCCAAGACGGCGGGCATGAAGTACATCGTCCTGACCACCAAGCATCACGACGGCTTCTGCCTCTGGGACACAAAACAGACCGACTACAACATCATGAACAGCCCGTTCAAGCGGGATGTCTGCAAGGAACTGGCCGAGGCCTGCAGGAAGCAGGGCATCCGCTTCTGCACGTATCACTCGGTGACCGACTGGTGGCACCCCGCCCACCCCTACGGCAGCCCGGGCGGCCGCACCCGCAAAGGCAATGCCGACATCGAGGCCTATACGGCGTATATCCGCAACCAGGTGCGCGAGCTGATCACGAATTACGGCCCCCTGGGCCTCATGTGGTTCGACGTGCCCCAGGGTTTCGACCGCGTCCGCGGGCAGATGCTGAACGATTATGTCTACTCGCTCCAGCCCGACATCATCATCAACGATCGATCCGGGGCGCCAGGCGACTACGACACGCCCGAGCAGCGCATCGGCGGCTTCCAGATGCACCGCCCGTGGGAAACCTGCATGACGATCTGCCGCCAGTGGGCATGGAAACCCGACGACCAGATGAAGTCGTTGCGACAATGCCTCCAGACGCTGGTCCTGTGCGCTGGCGGCGATGGCAATCTGCTGTTCAACGTCGGCCCGATGCCCAGCGGCCGCATCGAACCTCGCCAGGCCGATCGCCTCGTGGAGATGGGCGCTTGGCTCGGCAAGTACGGCGAGAGTGTATACGGCACGCGCGGCGGGCCGTTCAAGCCCACCAGGTGGATCGCCAGCACCCGCAAGGACAACGTGATTTATCTCCACGTGCTGGCATGGAAAGGCGACACGGTGATCCTGCCCCCCATCGGGCGGAGGATCGTCCGAAGCGAAGCGCTGACCGGAGGCCGTGTCATCCTTCAGCAGGCTGATGCCCAGATCTCGATCTCGGTTCCGCAGCAGGACCGGCGGGAGATTGATACGATCATCCGATTGGAGCTCGATGGCTCGGCCATGGCCATCGAGCCGATTGTGCTGCCCTCGGCATCGGTCGCGGCGGGCAGAAAGGCCACGGCGTCGAACGTCTTCCAGAAGAACCGCGAGTACGGCCCTGACAAAGCGCTGGACGATGATGATGCCACCCGCTGGGCGACGGACTCCGGCATCCGGAATGCCTGGTTGGAGGTGGACCTTGGGCAGCCGACCGCCATCGGCGGCGTGATGATCGACGAGGCCTACGCCGGGCGCGTCCGCAGGTTCGAACTGCTGTATCAGGATGAGGGGCAGTGGAAGCTGATCCTTGCCGGCGCCGGCCTCGGCGCCGAATTCCGGCGGAATTTCGCGCCGGTCACGGCTCGACATGTCCGGCTCAATATCCTGGATGCCAGTGATGGCCCGACCATCAACGAGTTCCAACTCTTCAAACCGGAGTGACTGTGCGAGGAGCATTTCCCTGGATCTGCGCGGCGGTGCTGCTGTCGGGAACCCTCCGAGGCGCCGAGATTCATGTGTCGCCATCGGGCCGGGATGAGAATCCGGGCACGGCCGCCGCGCCGCTGCGGACGCTTGCGGCGGCCCAGCAGGCTGCCCGTCGGCTGGCGGGACAGCAGCCGCTGACCGTGGTGCTGGGCGCCGGGGTGCACTATCTGGCGGACACGCTGGTTCTCACCAGCGAAGATGGCGGCACGAAGGATGCCCCGGTCATATATGCCTCCGCCCCGGGTTCGCAAGTCATCCTCAGCGGCGGAATGCGGCTGGATGTGCGGTGGGAGGCGCACGGCGGCGGCATCATGAAGGCCAAGACGCCCGAGGGCCTGGCCATTGACCAGCTCTTTGTGGATGGCCGGCGCCAGCACATGGCGCGCTACCCCGACTTTGACCCGAGTGTGCGGCACTTCAACGGGTATGCCGCGGATGCGTTCGGCCCGCGAAGGGCGGCGCGCTGGGTTGATCCCCGCGGCGGCTTCATCCACGCGATGCACGCGCACGAGTGGGGCGATTTCCATTACCTGATCACTGGCAAGGATGACAAGGGCAACGTGAACTACGAGGGCGGTTGGCAGAACAACCGCCGAATGGGCATGCACGGCCGGTACCGCATGGTCGAGAACATCTTCGAGGAGCTGGATGCCCCCGGAGAATGGTACCATGATGCCAGGTCGAGCACGCTCTATCTGTACCCGCCACCGACGGCCGAACTTGCCAAAGCCACGATAGAGGTGGTCCGTCTGCGCCACCTGATCGAGTTCCGTGGCAATGCCGAGAATCCCGTGCGATTCGTTATGCTCAGGGGCATCACGTTCCGACATGCCGCGCGCACGTTCATGGAGAACAAAGAGCCCCTGCTGCGCAGCGACTGGACGACATACCGCGGCGGGGCGATTCTGTTCGACGGCGCGGAGGACTGCGCGGTCGAGGCGTGTTTCCTCGACCAGGTCGGCGGCAATGCCATCTTCGTCAACAACTACAATCGCAGGATCGCCGTGCGCGGTTCCCGCATCTTCCAGGCCGGCGGGAACGGCGTGGCATTCGTTGGAGATCCGGCTTCAGTGCGCAATCCCCTGTTCGAGTACAACGAGCGGCAGAGCTTCCGGCAGATCGACAAGACGCCTGGCCCCAGAAGCGACAACTATCCGGCGGATTGCCTGGTCGAGGATTGCCTGATTCACGAGACCGGCCGCGT
>CAZMXI010000037.1:0-31929 GCA_964570205.1 uncultured Tepidisphaeraceae bacterium | reverse complement strand
CGCTGATCAGCGCCGGCGTGCCGATCCTGGATGCGATCAACATCACCAAGGAGACCTGCGGCAACGAGGTCTTCAGCCGGGCCTTGTCCAAGGTGCACGACGCGATCCGCGAGGGCGACCTCATGTACCTCACGCGGATGACCACCCGGATCGTCGACGACATGGTCGTGAACATGATCGACGTGGGCGAGGAAACCGGCGACCTGGATACCATGCTCTACAAGGTCGCCGACAACTACGACAACGATGTGGATGTGCTGGTCGGCTCGCTGATCAGCATTCTGGAGCCGGTCATGGTCGTCATCCTTGGCCTGATTGTCGGCTTCATCGTCATCGCCCTGTTCATGCCCATGATCACCCTGATCGGCGCGGCGTCGGGTTCGGCGAACAAGAAATAAGGAGCGGTGATGGCAAAGGTCGCACCCATGAACCAACACGCAACATCCCGCGCTTCGCGCGGCCGCGGGGCGTTCACCCTTGTCGAGATGCTGATCGTCATCGGGCTGGTCCTGGTGCTGGTGGCGCTCGTGGTGCCGGCGGTGTCGATGGTTCGCATCAAGGCGCAGTCGGCGAGCACCGCGGCGCAGCTCAACGCCATCCGCGGCGCCATCGAGAGCTACTTCCAGACGTTCCAGGCGTACCCCGGACCGCTGCGCGACGAGGAGATGTATCAGCAGGCAGCCGGCGCCTGGGGCATCCCCGGGGTCAAAGTCACCATGAGCGAGAACCTGACGCTGGGCCTGGTGGGCGGGCTGGATTCGGCCACGGGGAAATACCGGGCCGATCAGCTTGGGATGGGGCCCGCCCGGCGCGATGGCACTCGCTACAAGCCATTTATGGAGAACTGGGCCGAGATGGTCTCCAAGGGCCAGGTCGGCAACTTCGACAGCGCGGTGCCGGAATTCGTCGATCGATTCACGGATGAGGCGTTGCCGATCGTTTACCTTCGCGCCCGCCGGGGCGCGAAGGGGATCATCAGTGACCAGTCGACGGGTGGCGAGTTGTACCAGTACGATCTGAGGCAGATCCTCCCGTATACGATGGGCAGTCCCAGGCACGGGCTGAAGGGGCTTGGCGACATCAACTCGCGGGTACAGCCCTATCAGGCCCTGCCGTATTTCCGCAACCCGCAGATCCCGTCGCCCAACAACATGACGGGCACGCCGCGATCCAAGGACACGTTTATTCTCATCAGCGCCGGCCCGGACCACATTTATGGAACCAACGATGACATCACCAGTTTCGGCAGCGTCTGGCAGGAGTAACCGCAGCCCTCAGCAGACGAACCTCCGCCGCTCGGGATTCACGCTGATCGAGATGCTGGTGGTGGTGGGCATCATCCTGCTGCTGATCTCGCTGGTCGTGGCCGTTGTCTTCCGGGCACAGAAGGCCGCGGGGCGGGCGCGCACCAAGTCCGACCTTCAGGCCGTCTCGGCAGCGCTCGAACAGTATCGCAGCGACTTCAACACCTATCCGGCGGTTCCGCCGAACGCCAAGGGCTCCTGGATGCTGGGGCGGTGGTTGATTGGCCCGGGCAGCCGTGCGGAAGATGGCGAAGATGGCCCGGGTTTCCGGCTCGTGCAGGGCGGCAAGGTTTATCCCGCTTACCTGGCGGCCGAGACGTTCAAGGTGCAGCGAGCGGGGTCGGGATGGCAACTGCTGGATCACGAGGGCCATCCCATCGAGTACTATCCCAAGCGAAACAGCAACGTTAACACGCTCGTCGGCCCACTTCTGCATCCGACCGGGATGTACAACCCGACTGACGGCGACGTGCCGCAGGATATCCTCATGCGCCTGGTGGGCGACGACAATCGAAACAACAAGATCGATAAGGCCCCGACGGTGCCGAAAGACCTGGAGGAAACGCTGAAGTTTTCCGGTCCATTCATCCTGGCCTCGCCGGGCACGGATGGGGTTTACGGCAAAGAAAAGGACGATGTGTTCAACGTTGAATAAGCCGACGGCCGGGCGGCGAAATGGGGCCATGGCCGGCCGGCAAGGTTTCACGCTGCTGGAGTTGCTGACGACGATCGCCGCTCTGGTGATTGTGCTGGGGCTGATGGCCATCCTGGCCCGATATGTTCGTGCCCGCTCGGCGGAACAGGAGACGCAGCAGCTTCTGGCGGCTTTGGAGCAGCACGTGGTGGCTTACTGGCGTCAGCATCCGGAGTTGGCGCAGGTGCCGCCGCTGATGCGGCAAACGGGCGATTCGGAAGCGATGTTGCAGGAGTCTGCCCTGACCAACAGCCGGACGTTCGTGCGGGCATGGGTTTCGTCGGCCGGAGAGGATGTTTTCGCCAGGCAGCCGGTTTCGCGGTATGACCGTTCGACGCTGCGGGATGCCTGGGGCACGCCGATTGTGTTCATGGGTCCGCGTGCCGCCAACCCCGGCCTGGCGCCGCAGGATCGGGCGTTTTTTGTATCGGCCGGGCCCGACCGGCAGTTCTGGACGATTGCCGACAATCTGTACAGTTACGACTGGGAGAACAGGCGGCCGCCGAAGGCTGGACAGAGCGAATAATGCCGGTGGAGGAAGCCGTGAGCAATGGACGTAAGGCATTGACCCTCATCGAGATACTGGTGGTGATCGGCATCATCGCCGTGCTGGCGACGATCGTGATCATCCAGCTCGGCAGGGTATCCGACCAGGGCAGTGAGCAGGATACCAGGAAGACGCTGTCCAACTGCAAGGCCATGTTGGATGCGGGGGCGCACACCAACGCGATGGCGGGTGTGCCCCAGGATCCCGTGGATGCCCCAGGCCAGGGTGTCGATTGGAGAACCCAGCCGGCCGTTCTGCGGACGAGGGACGTGTTTGCCCGGCTGGCGGGGCTGCCTGAGAACAAGCGGGCGTTGGAGAATCTCCCGCAGGAACGGACAATGACCCTGCCCGGCGCGATGGCCCTGGCGTCCGTTCCGGTTCCTTTGGATGGGTGGAGCAATCCGGTGGTGTATGTGCCTCGCGCCGGCCTGCGCGGTGTAAGGGTGGGCAGCGCCGCGCCGACGATCATCCAGGCGAAGGACCAGAGGGCGTTTTTCGCTTCCGCGGGACCGGACGGCAACTTTCAGACGGGCGACGACAACCTGTATTCCTTCGACAACTAGGAATCGATATGCGGGATCGGACGCACAACACGACGCAGACCAGGCCGGTACGCAGGGGCTTTACCCTGATCGAGATGCTGGTGGTCGCGGGCATTATCGTCCTTGCTCTGGCGATGGCGATGCCGCTGTTCAACGCCCTGTCCGGCGCGCGCAGCCTTGACGCCGCGCGAAACCAGATTGGCGCGCTGCTGGGCGCGGTCCGCACCGACGCGATGGGGCTGCAGCGCCCGGCGGGAATCATGTTCTTTGTCGACCCGAAGACCGACCGGGTGAATATCGCCAGTGTTTACGGCACGGAGCCGCAGCCGGGCGACGATCCGGAAATCGACGTCTACCTCGACCTGCTGGACCGCGATTACGTGGCGCTGCCGGTGGGGGTGTCCTGCCAGGCAATTGACAGCAGCAATGTGCCCACCGGCGATGACCGATATCTGGGGTTCAACAGCCGCGTTCAGGGCGAAAACCGGCCGACCGATGTGCTTTACGGCGGGGTGGTCCTGTTCAACACCCGCGGCGAACTGGCTCCGTTGCGCTACGGCTTCCGGGTGGCCAATCGCACGGGCGATCCGGCCGACACCACCGCGATGGCTCGACTGCTGTTCGCCGGCCAGATGCTCAACAACGATGTGTTCCCGACCAATCTGCGCGATCGCCTCCGATCCCAGTTCGGCCTGGCGGTGTTCCTGAACGAGCCGTTCAAGAGCAACGAGAACGCGGGGGATTTTCAAGTGGTGTCAGGCAACTGGAGCGCGGAGAAGAAGGAAGAACAGTGGATTGACTCCAACTCGGTCCCGCTGCTGGTCAATCGGTACAGCGGCGCGTTGATCAAAGGTGAGTGAGATGGTTCAGCGACTTACAAACCTGTGCCCGCCGGGTCGCCGCCGTGGCTTCACCTTCACCGAGGTGATGTTCGCGGTGATCATCCTGGGCATCGGCTTCATCATGCTGGCCGGCATCTTTCCGGTCGCGATCCAGCAGACGGAAGTCACCATCCAGGAGACCGCCGCCAGCAGCGTTGGCCCGGCCGCCGCCAAGTACATCGCGCAGATACCGGTCGTTCAGGAATACCGCGGGCAGTTGTTTACGAACCTGCGCCCCACCAACGGCCGGTTCGACCTGGTCCCCTGGCACCTGGTTCAGCGCAGTATGATCGTTCCGGAAGACCCGCGTTTCGCGTGGGTGGCGTTCTACCGCCGCGACGCCAACTGGAACTACATCCAGGTGATTGTCCTGTGTGCTCAGGCGAGGAACTACCAGTTCTTCTCGATGCGGGATGTGCTGCCGATCGGCAACGGCAGCCAGCCCGCCACGCTCGCGCCGGCTTTCGTGGAAGTCACGGCGATCCAGCCCGATCCCTATCTGCCAACCCGCTATCTGGCCCGCATCGAAGACCCCGAGCAGCGCGTCGCTGATGGGGCTTATCTGATCCACCGCGAATCGGGCAGGATTTTCCGCATCGGGAACTCCGTGCCTGGCCAGAACAACCTCTGGCAGCTCATGCCGGGCAATGGAGTTGAACTAATGCCGAACGGCCAGCCGGCGCAGATGGAGAAGGATGCGATTGATGGGATACTGAAGACCCCGGCGTTCTGGGTCCTGGGCCGGGGCTATGCCGACCCGGCTGTCGGAGGCCCTCGCACCGGGCTGGTGATGGACATCGGCGTCTACAGCACGTTTGTCATGGTCAAATGAGGCGGCGATGAGATCACGCAAAGCATTTACTCTGATCGAGCTGATGATCGCCGTCGCGATGGTGGTGCTGCTGTTGCTGGGCATTAACGCGATCTTCCGTATGGCCAGCGACACCGTCGGCCTTGGGCAGACAGTTCTGGAGAAAAGCCGCGACGCCCGGTCGGCCCGCACAATCATGGAGGATGATTTCCGCCACCTGGTGAAGAACGCGCCTCTGATGTACATCCGCAGCGAGACCCATCGCGATCCGAAGGACCCCTCCCGGCGGATTCGCCGCGACTTCATGGCGTTTCCGGCACGCGGCGTCTTCCATCGCTACACCGCCGACGATGGTTCCTTTGCCAGCGGCACGGCGTCGCTGGAAAGCTGGATATGGTACGGCCATCTGGCCGAATTGGACGACGCCTATAAGCGCATCCCCGACGGCAACAGCGTGCCGGGCCCGCAGGGCGCCCGCGACCGGTTGCTGAACACGTTCGGCCGGATGCAGGTGCTGCTCAAAGACCCCATTCTGCTGGACCCCCGTCAGGGGATATATGCGCCCTTCCAGGGCTGGCCCACGCCGCTGGGGTGGAACGCCGCGTGCCGGGACCGGCAGGGCGTGTGGCTCATGCAGAACAGCCGATATGACATTGTGGGGATGACGCTGGACCAGTTCCGCGCCGAGATCCTGCGGGCGTACACCTCGGGCCAGAGCAACTGGCACCAGGCTCTGGTGTATCGTTTTGCGGCCAAACCGACGGTGCGAAAAGACGCCAACGCTGGGCTGAACAGCATCGACATGGCGCTGGCCGCCCCGCAGTTTCTGACCCATTGCCGTGAGAGCATCATCGAATTCGCCGGTGATTTCTGTAAACAGGACGCCAACGGCGCGCCGACGGAGGTTGGCCCGGACGGCGTTGTCGATTACATCGTGCGGGTCGAGCCGGGCAATGTCGTGACGCGCGGCACGCGATGGTACGGACTGCCCCGCGACGCCAACGGCGATGGGATTATCACCCAGAATGAGGTGGATCCCAGTGTGGCCGAGGTCATGCCGGTCGGCGCGTTCCTGAACGACATCGCGCCGGATGCCCACGAGGTGGCGGACTATATGAACGGCAACTACACCTGCCTCTGGCTGAACACCTCGCCGGCGATGGTCCGGGTGTCGTTGATGCTCGAAGATCCCAGCGGACGCATGCAGGATGGGCAATGGTGCCAGTATGTCCTGATGGCGCAGTAGCCTCGCCCCGGTGGACGCGGCGAACCATACTGCGGTGACGCAATGATGAGGCAATCGATGCACAGCACCCGAACAGTCTCCCGCCGCGGATCGGTCATGATCATGGTCGTGGCCCTTCTGGTGCTGCTGGCGCTGATGGGTACGGCCTGGATCGCCACCACGCGGTTCGACCGCGGCAGCTCGGCTCAGAACGTGGACAACACCCGCGCTGAGATGATGCACCGCGGCGTGCTGGACATGGTCAAAGCGACGGTCATGTATGACCTGTTCGCCGGCGGGCAATTTCGGCCGGCCGTCGGCAATGTCTATGAGCACCTGGACAGCCCGGATGCCGATGCCAACGCAAACGCCGATACCCATGCGAAAGATATGTGGCTGGCAGAGCGGGTGCCCAGCCTAGGCGGACCGATGCCGCGATGGCGGCGGATCAGCGCCGGACTGATGCCCGGGGCGGTGTTTGTCGATCCGTTGAGCGTTTTCGAAAACGCGCCCCGGACCTACACCACTCGCAGCGTGATTCCCACGGAGGTGGAAGTCAACGGCGTGATATATCCGGCGTTCTTCCTGGACGCCAATGGCGATGGCCAGTCTGATAGCGCGGATGCGTTTGTCGCCGCCGACACCGACGGCGACGGCATTGCCGATGCCGGCTATGTGCAGCTCCCGGGCGGGCCCGTGGGCGGGGTGTATTACTTTGCCGCGGTGCGCATCATCGACAACAACAGCGCGGTCAATGTCACGGTCGCGGCCAGCAAGGCCAGCGTGCGCGGCGCTCCGAATTATGCCCGCGAGTACCTCCCGACCGGCATCGACCTCGGCAAGCTCATGGGGGCGACAAAAGAAAGCAACCGCAGGGCCGAAACGGAGAGACAACTCGGGCTGCTCGATGCGTATCGCAGCGGCCTGTATGACGATATGTCGCGCCTTCAGAACGCCGCCGCGAGCCAGTCGATTTACTACAAGAAGCCGGTCAGCGACGATGGACGGGAGCGAAACGACTTCGAGTTCCTGGATGAGCTTGATGCGCTCTGGCACCAGCTTGGCGCTCGGCCGGATGCGCCGGGCATCAATCTCCTGAATGGCAATGCGTTGGTCCACTTCCGGCGTCTGCCGCTGACGGACATGATCCCGCTGGCCGCCGGTTTCGTGGCGCCCGGGGCGAGCGCCGGCAATTCGATTGTCGAAAACCTGATTCCGATCACGCTTCTGCCTGCTTCTTCGCCGCGCCGATATCGCGCTGACCCGCAGGGCCTGGTTGCGTGGGCGCGGAACTTTGAGTACGTCAGCACGAACGAATACCGCGTCGATGGCCCGTACTCGCGCCGGCCGCTGATCGTGACGGGCAACCCCGTGTCCAACGCCATTTCTCCTCGCTTGCCGGCCGACCGCTTCGGCAAGGGTTCGTCGTTCCTGCTTCCCACGCTGGACATGCTGCCGTGGACGAATCTGCAGGCCGACGGCAACAACTACCGCGGCATCTGGGACAGCAAAGCCAGCTACGAGGTCGGCGAGATCGTGAGCCACCCTGTGCAGGTGGGCGGCGGCATTTTCCAGTGGCAGTTCATCTGCATCAGGCCCAACAGCGGTCGGGCGCCGCTGCAGAGCCCGGATGCCTGGGAATATCAGCCGCACTCGCTCTACCCGCTCAAGGCATCCTTGAACACCGCGACCTTCCGCGAGCTGTTCCGCGCTTACTGGCAGGTGATGTGCGATGAGCAGAACCCGAATGAAACGCCGTTCGGGCCGCACAGCCCGGCGCTCAACGACAGGCGGCAGGATTACCCCCAGCGCATGTTCCGACCGGCCCTGCGCGACCTTCAGGCAAGGCGAGCGGTGCGGATGACGGCGTACGAGCAGCTCCAGATCCGCGCCGCGCTGGCGGCGATCAACACGATCGACCTCCGCGATGCCGATCAGGATCTCACGAGCCGCACGTTCCAGATATATCGCGGCAGCACGCCTTTTCTGGAGGTGACTGCCTACGGTCTGGAACGCCAGCCGTTCATTACCCAGGTCTATGCCTATACCGACACGATCAGCAACATTGACGGCCGCAGGAATCCCGCTGGCTTGGTTGCCATCGAGCTGCATAATCCGCACGACACCGACCTGGTGTTGACCAACTGGCGGATTGGCTTGCTGGACCGCCGGACCAGCCGGCCGAACGCCGATCGCATCACTTTCGCCAAGCCCGACCCCTTCCTGCTCCTGCCGCAGGTGGTCATTCCCGCGCGTGAGTATCGCGTCCTGACCAACTATCGCACGGGCAGCAGGCCCGGCGCCGGCCAGCCCGGCAATAACGCGGATCAGCCTAACGCATACGCCGCAACCGGGCTGCCGGATGCGGTCAAGGATGTGGACAGGAATCGCCTGGTCTACGTGCGCGACCTGCACAAGGTGCTGGACCGGGAGTTTGTCCTGATGCGGCCGCGGCGGGCCGATGGGGCGCTCCAGACGCGCAACCTGCCCTACGATTCCTTCGATGAGGCGAGAATCGACGACCTGGCGCCTGTTGATCAGCACGATCTGACCGGCCTTCGGCTCAGCGCTTCTCCGCCCATCGCGTACAACTATGTCCGCGAGAACGATCGCAGTTCCGGCGATGCCTGGGAATTCGTCTATGGTGGCGCCTACGACTGGGCGAATTCCGGCGGTCAGGGGTCGCCCCGGCATATCAACAACCGCGACGGCACGAGGGCCTTCGATTGGGATGAACTGGCCCCCGACCCGGCGAATCCACAAGCCTATACCCAGTCCAAGATAGGCGGCGACCTGGGCAGGGCTGACAGCAAGTCCACTTTTACCAATCCGTTTGCCCCTATACAGATCAGCGGCACCGGTATGCCCGGCCCGGTCAGCGCCAACGGGAAGCTGGGCTATCCATTCGGTGGCTTTGCCCGAAACGGCGATGTGCTGGCGGTGCCCTACATCGGCGCCTATCGAATCCGCACGCTGGCCGACCGAAACAGGCCCATTGGCAAGGATGAGTTTGCGCCGATGGTCGAGCTCAACAGCGTGACGATGGATGTGGCATTCGCCGACGATTGTGACGACACCGGCAATTCCCGCGAGAACGTTGGCCGGTTCTGGTCGACCGATGCCAATGTCGCCATGTTGTCACGGTACGAATGGGCGAAGGACCTGCTGGATTATGTGACGGTGCTCGCGCCCCAGGATGATTACCTTCCGAACATCGATCCCGTTCGCTTTTCGGCGGCCGTTCCTGCGCACAGTGCGCCATACACCAACATGATGGCGGTCAACAACCAGATATGGGATTCGGTGGCGGGGGTGGAGGGTCTGGTCAACATCAACACGGCGCCGTGGCCCGTGCTGGCAACGCTGCCGATGCTGCCGGATGCCAGAGCCAATTCCGAGCTGGCCAAGGCGATCGTGGCCGATCGTGAGGCCAAAGGGCCGTTCCGCACCGTTTTTGACCTGCATCGCGTGGTTCAGTTTCAGAATGCTGTCAAGGCCATGCAGACTGCCACGGGCGAGCCGGACGATCAGGATGGCGACTTCTCGCCGCCCGGCGCTGGCGCCACCGACGGTGTACGGAACGACTTTGAGGAACAGTTCCTCCTGTTCAACCGCATCAGCAACATGATTACGGTCCGATCGGACAGCTTTGTCGCTTACACCGCCGTCCAGGGTTGGCGGCTTGATCCGGAGATCGGCCCGCGGCTGGTGGTGAATCGCAAGGCCGGCCTGCTCATCGATCGCAGCAACGTTACCCCTTACGAGAAAGACCCGCGAATCATGCTCATGCCGTTGGAGTAGCGGAGGGTCTATGCATGAGCCAGGGGACGGACCAGCGTGATCCGTCCCCTTTTTGATTGGCCTTGAAAGGGGAAACGCTATCCCTCAACGGAGATGCTTGCTTCCATGCGCTCGCTTGGAGCGGGCAGGTCAAGCTGGTTGGCGACACGGGCGGCTTTCTGGCGACCGATCTGGTCGAGCAGCATGATCCAGGTCTCGCGCTGATAACGCAGAACCTCCAGTGCCCCATCGAGCGATTCGATCTGGTGGTCGATGTTCGCCTCGACCAGCTTGCGGTAGGCGAAACTGTAGAGCGCAGCAAGTTTGCCGCAGAGATCGGCGTTGATGTCGTGCTTCAGCGAACAGGACATTTCCAGCACGATCTTCTGGGCCCGGCAGATGAGATTGTAACTCTGCTCCCACCGCTTCTCGATCAGGGCCGCCCTCGCCTGCTCACAAAAGCGAACCGCGCCGTCGAACAGCATCATCTGGAGCTGCTCGGGCGTGGCCGTGAAGACTTTCGTGCGTAGATAGTTGTTGGCAACCTGTGCGTTCATCGGGTACCGCGGCGACGACTGACTCCATTTCTATCGGTTACGGAGCACTATGGAATTGAGAACCGAATTCCCATTATCCGCGCCAGCACGGGTGGGTCGATCGGAAACCCCGCCACGTCCAACGCCATCGGCAGGTTCGGCCATGCGGCCTTCAACCGTAGGCATTGCGGACCGACCGTGGCTATGCTCGAGAACGGATAAACCATGTCGCCGTCTGGCATAGCAACCAGTTCTTGAGCATCCAGATCAATCGCAAGTGTCTTGCCGAAAAGGCTTTGCGATCCGAGGCGTATCCGGGATGCCCCGATGGGGTCGCATCGCGGCAGCCCCAGAGTGTGCGATGCCCGTGCAAATCCACCCAGCGGCCCGAGGGAGTGGCCGCCGTATTCGCTCAGAAGCTCGTCCGGATGGCTGGCATCGAGCCGAACCCCCTGGATCGTCACCGCCCGCCACTGAGCATCCGGGCCTGCGGTGCCGGCGGGCGCCATGACCCAGATCCGGCCGTCATCGGTGATCCGAAGATCGGGCGAGTAGACGAGGTACATGGAGGATTATGGCGATTGGTCGCGGCGGCGTTGGAAGAAGCCCGCCCATGATTTCCGACCGTCATACCAGGTTGCGGCCTTGTATTCCGGGTACATGTTGTCGTCGGTGATCAAGTGCAGATGCGTGGCGGCGCGAAGGGCTTCCCCCTCGTCCTCCAGCGGATGGCCGGCGAGTTGCTCCAGGATTTCCCGGTACTCTGCATCGCCCGGAGGAAATGCCGGCCGCCCGTTGAAGCTGAACCGGGCGAGGTTCGCCCGCGCCTCCTGCGGCGTGACGTTGAAAGGCCAGTCGCTGGCTGCCACGAAGCTCTCGTAATCGGTTGGCGTCCGCCTGAACCGGACGACGTGCCTGAACACTCGGGCGGCGGTGTAGGCCGCATCGTGCAGGCCGGTTGTGTTGAAGTACACCACGCCGCCGGGCTTCAGGTGGCTCTTTGTCAGTTCCAGATACTCCTGAGATAGCAGGTTGGTCGAGCTGCTGCGCCAGTGCCAAGTGGTGTTTTGCAGGATGAAGTCGAAACTGGCCTCCGGGTGGCGGTTGAGCCAGCGCCGGCCATCGTCGAAGTGGATCGTGACGCGTGGATCGCTGAGCAACTCCGCCTGCAAGGGGTAGTGGCGAACAACATCCAGATACCCCGGGTTGATCTCAATAATAACGCTCCGCTGCACGGGCTCATAAGCCGTCAGCACGCGCGACCATGACCCGCTGGATAAGCCCACCTCCAGCACCTCGCGCGGGTTCGGATGCAGCGATGCGATGCGGTACGCGCGGCGGATGCCGTTGGAGTCATCCATCGGATCAACGTTGAACCGCCCATCATAGATGCCGCCGCCATAGATGATGTCGGGCCCTCCTAGGGGATCCTCCGTCACCGAGACGATGCCGGACCGCGTTTGAACCAGGTGCTTGTACCGCACAGCGTGGCCAAAGTCGGGGTTGAGCAGCTTCTCCAGCAACCGGTCATAAGCCCACGGGTGAGCCATCCACAGCGCAACCGCACCGACGACAGCGGCGGGGGCCCATCGCCGCGCTTCATACAGCATGGCCAGGCCACCCAGAATCAAGGTGCCGATGCTCAGGTGGAGGATGATCCGGTCGGTCGGAAAATACTGCATCAGCACGAACCCCGTCAGCAGCGGTCCCGCCGTCGAGCCGACGATGTTGGCCAGGTAAATCCGCGACACCGTGATTCCGACGGACTCGCCGGCCCGCGCGGCGTAGTGGCACAGCACCGGAAAGATGCCGCCCAGCAGGAAAGACACCGCCGCCACGACCCCATGCGTCGCCAGCAGCCCCGCCGCGGCAGATCGAGCGAAAAGCTCCGCGGTCACCGCGATCGAGCCGTAGTAGAACAGCGCTGACAGCGTCAGCATAAGGCCGATGAAGCGCACGGGCGATCCCTTGCCGCCGGCGAACCGCCTCTCGCACAGCTTCTCGCCATAGAACGCCCCAAGGGCCACGCCAACCAGGAAAAAGCCCAGCACATGGGCGAAGACCGACGGCCTCCCGCCAGTCATGTACGACACCAGCCGCATCCAGAGCATCTCCTGGCTGAGGGACACATAGCCCGTGGCGGCGGCGAAGAACAGGACGAACAATCGGCGCATGGCTTAGCTGGCTGCTGGCAGGGGCTGGCTGGCGGTGCGCCGGGCGTAGCGCCAGACCAGCATGCCGACGACGATGTTGCACGCCGCGGCGACGAGCACCGAAGCCTGCTGTCCCAGAAACACGAAGAGAATGTCGGCCGTGATGAAGCACGCGATCGCCGACCCGAGCGTGTTGATGCAATAGAGCAGCCCGACCGACCGGCCGACGTTCCGGTAATGGCGGTGCAGGTGCGAGACCAGGATCGGCAGCGTCGCCCCCATCAGCATCGTCGGCAGCGCCAACAGCGCGAACACCGCCAGCGAGATGGTCCACAGCGATCCATGCAACGTCTGCGCGCTCACCAGGTCAATCAGCGGGATGCTGAAGATGCCGAACAGCCCGATCCCGAGCTCACAGGCCAGGAACAGCTTCGGAGCAGCCCCTGTATGCCGGCTGGCCAGAATCCCGCCGGCCAGCGAGCCCAGGCCCAGTCCGAACATGAACAGCGAGACGATGATCGTGATCGACTCGATGTTGACGCCAAACGCCGCGAACAGCACCCGCTGCCAGACGATCTGGTAGATCAGCGCCGCGAATCCCGAGATGAGGAACAAGAACGCCAGGTAACCCAGCGACTCCGCCGCCCTGCGTCTCTGATCAGGACTCATAACCGCATACAGCACGATGCCATTGGCCTTGACGAACAAGAGAATGAGAATCGCAGTCAATGGCGGGATGAACAGAAACCCCGCCGCCCCGGCGAATGCAGCCAGTGCAATCATGTAGGTCCACGAATCGAGCTTCAGGAAGCGATTCTGAGTCTCCACGGGCAGGTCCAGCCGGGCGACCATATGTCGCACGGCGGCGCTGGTCACCAGTAGAATCGCCGTACCGATGACCGCGCCTGCGATCAGAGTGGTGGCAATCTCTGCCGCGGTGATCCCCCGGGGATCCATGCTGCCCGCAAGCCGGTTCATGCCCGCCGCCGCGCCGGATAGCGATCCGATGACGATCAACATCGGCCTGTGCCACCGCGGATAACGCGCTGTGGGTCGCGACAGGTCTCTGGTCAATGCCGCAACAGGCACGCTACTTGCCCTCGACCAGTTCATAGAACCCCACCCCGTCTCGCTTGAGATAGCCCTTGTCGGCCAGCTCCTCCCAGATGGCCGCCCCGAACCCCGCAGGCGGCTGGATCGAGATCACCTTCGACTGGCTTCCCGTCTTCATCGGGCCCACGCCCAGCTTCGACTCATCATCCAGCCGGGTGAGCTTCAAACGCTTCCTGAACGCCTTGAGCGCCTTGCGCAGTTCCTCTTCGGTGGCCATGCAGTCTCCTTTGCCCAGCGCGAGTATACCACGTGCTGGCATGGGTCACAGGGGCATCCAGGCCCGGCCAGTTTCACTTCGCCGCTTTCTTCTCCGCCTGCGGCATCTTCACCTGCGGCCTGCCGGGCTCGGGCCAGTCGATATGGAAGAACTGTCCGCGCGGCTCATCCGTGCGCTCATAGGTGTGCGCCCCAAAGAAGTCGCGCTGGCCTTGCAGCAGGTTCGCCGGCAGCCGCGCTGATCGATACCCGTCGTAATACGCCAGCGCGCTCATGAACGCAGGCGCTGAAATGCCCGTCTGCGCCGCCTGACAGACAATGCTGCGCCAGTTCGCCTGGCCCTTCCTGATCTGGTCATTGAAATACGGGTCCAGCAGCAGGTTCACCAGGTCCGGCTTGCGCGTGTACGCATCGGTGATCTTCTGCAGGAACCGCGCCCGGATGATGCACCCGCCGCGCCAGATGCTCGCAATCGTCGCGAAATCCAGCTTCCACTTGTACTCGTTCTGCGCCTCCCGCATGAGCTGAAATCCCTGGGCATACGCGCATATCTTCGAGCAGTAAAGGGCGTCGCGAATCGCGTCGATGAGTTGCTGCCGGTCTCCGCTGAACGACAGCTTCGGCCCTTCCAGATGCCCGCTGGCCTCGACGCGCTCTTCCTTCAACGCGCTCAGGCACCGCGCGAACACCGCCTCGGCAATGGCGTTGGCCGGAATGCCCATGTCCAGCGCGTTCACGCCGGTCCACTTGCCCGTTCCCTTCTGCCCGGCTGTGTCCAGAATGTAATCCACCAGGAACTCGCCCTTGTGCGCGGGATCGGGCTGCTGGAGGATATCGGCCGTGATCTGGATCAGGTACGAATCCAGGTCGCCGTCGTTCCACCCCTCAAACACCTTGCCGATCTCGCCAGCGCTCATCCCCAGCAGGTTGCGCATGATCCAGTAGGCCTCGCAGATGAGCTGCATGTCGATGTATTCGATGCCGTTGTGGATCATCTTCACATAATGCCCCGCGCCGTTCGGCCCGAGGTACGCCGTGCATGGCACGCCCGTCGTCACCGGCTTGCCGGGTTTCGCGGTTTCGATCGGCCGGCCCGTCTTCTGATCCACCTTGGCGGCCACCGCCTTCCAGATCGGCTCCAGGTGCTGCCACGATCCCGGATCGCCGCCCGGCATCATGGATGGCCCGAACCGCGCCCCGGTCTCGCCGCCCGATACGCCCGACCCGAAGAACTTGAGCTGGCTGGCATACTGCCGCTCGCGCCGGATCGTGTCCGTCCAGAGCGAGTTGCCGCAATCCACGACGATGTCATCCGCCTCGATGCCCGCCTCGATGAGCTGCTGCACCACGCCATCGACGGCCGACCCCGCCTTCACCAGGATCAGCACCTTGCGCGGCTTCTTGATCGCCGCGACGAACTGGCGCAGGTCCGCATACCCGATCACGTTCCCCGCCGCGGGCTCTTCCTTCTGGATCTTCCCCAGCCACTCGGTCATGGTCGAGGTTGTGCGGTTGTACACCGCCACTTTGAATCCGTGGTCGGCCATATTCAGGACCAGATTCTGGCCCATGACGGCCAGCCCGATCAGTCCAACATCTGCGACAGCCTGCTGTGGCATATGGAATCTCTCCGGTAGGGATCGCTCAAGGCAATGCGGCGCCTGTAGTCGCCGTTGAAAGCGGGAAGTATAGGCGCAGGGGGCACGCTGGCAAGATGCGGGGCGGCCCCAGCAGCGCGTAGGGGCGGGGTCTCCCCGCCCTCCCTGTCTCACCCGATTGTCTCCGAATCAGCCGCGGGAGATGTGCCACGGCCATTTCCCCCGGATTGCCAGACCGCCGCCGCTCATCTGCGGTGGGATGCCTGCGCAAATCACCGCACGATTGCATCTGCCTCAGTTCGGCCTGCTCCACGAATACGCCTTGGGCGCATCCGGGAATGCCATCTGGTCGAACCGGGTTTCCGTCTTCTTCCCGGAGAACTGAAGATCCGCGAAGTCCAGCAGCGTCCGCCAGTCGGCCAGGTTGTGCTCATGCTTGCCTTCGCGGAAGTGGATGCCCAGCTTCTGCGGCACGCCCAGGAATGCAAACACCTCCGCCGCCGCCTGGTGCGACTGCTGCGTGCCCCGCGGGTTGGCCCACAGGTCGCCCAGCGCCTCGGTCGTCAGCAGCGCCCGCGGCGCCACCAGCGCCTTCACCGAATGCTGGTCGAACGGCAGCCGATCGATCTTGCCGATAAACTCCCCGAATCGCGGCTGGAACCAGAACGGGAAGTTCTTCAAAATGTTCTCGATCTTCTCCGCCTTCTCGTCGGCGAACCGGTAGTTTCCCGCGCCGCCGCAGCCGGAATTGTTGGGGTTCGTCATCGCGATGCGCGTGTCGGTAGCCCCCGCCAGCAGCGCTGCCTTCCCGCCGCGCGAATGCCCTGTCACGGCGATGCGGTCCTTGTCCACGTAATCCAGCGTCAGCAGATAATCGATCACCCGGTGATATCCCCACGCCCACGCCGCCGCCGCGCCGCAGTCGTAGTCGGGATATGCTGTATAGATGCCGCTGCGGTCATCCTTCTTGTCCGGCGCGATCCCGGTCCGGTCGAACTCCACCAGGATGTAGCCCCGCCGCACCACTTCCTCGATGATCGGCTGCTTGATCTTCCCCCAGCACAGGTCGCCGGTGATGACCACCGGGAATGGCCCCGAGCCGAACGGAACCGTGATCTCCACGCGCGTCGAGACCTTGTCATCCGGCCCCATCGTCAGCACCAGCTTGCGCTCGATGGCCTTCAGCTCCGTGTTTCGCGCCCACGATGCCTCCTTGGCCTTCACGTTCCCGGGCGCAGGCGGAAGATGCCCATACTCGTAGTGCAGCACCTGGGCCAGCAACTCAGCGCGGCGGCGCGGCCAGTCCTCGCGGCTGCGCACCGGCGCGCCGTCCAAAAAAACAAACGGATTGGGCAGCTCCTTGATGGCCGGAAGCTCGCCGGCCGGCGCAAGCCCCTTCGTCTCCGGCGCGGCGGCATCGGCGGCGGCACAGAACCCAAGCAGGACAACCAACATGACGTGGGTGATTCGTGTGGCTGGCATGCGGCACAGCGTAATGAGTTCGATGCTCCGATGGAAGCGCGGCTATAGCGGTCTGGCCTCGCGGAATCGGGAGAATACCGGCCGAAATGGGCCTCACGCCGTTCAACGGTGCGTGTCTGATTCAGTAGAACTGACAGACGTCTTGATATGGTTGCAGATATCACTGAATGGAGATGGCTATGAGCCGCATTACCCGTCGTCGCTTCATGCAGGGGGTTGCCACCGCCAGTGGCGCCCTGTTCGTTGGCCCGCATATCCTTCGCGCAGCGGAGCCGGCCAAGAAACTCAACTTCGCCTTCATCGGCACCGGCGGCCGCGGCGGGGGGCATCTTGGCCTTGGAGAGCGGAACAACTGCGTCGCCTACTGCGATGTCGACAAGGGCCGCTGGCCGGGCAACAAGTTCCCCAACGCCGCCGGCTACACCGATTACCGCCAGATGTTCGACAAACATGAGAAGGAAATCGACTGCGTGGTCGTCGCCACTCCCGACCACAGCCATGCCCCGGCATCCATGATGGCCCTTCGCCGCGGCAAGCACGTCTACTGCGAGAAGCCCCTGACCTGGTCCGTCCAGGAAGCCCGGGCGCTGGCCGAAATGACCAAAGAGAAGAAGGTCGCCACCCAGATGGGCAACCAGGGCCACGCCAATGAGGGCAACCGCCTCGTGGTTGAGTGGGTGCGCCAGGGCGCGCTCGGCGACGTCAAGGAAATCCACACTTGGACCAATCGCCCCGTCTGGCCGCAGGGCATCGCCGTCCGTCCGCCCACCAAGCCCGTCCCCGCCAACCTCGATTGGGACAACTGGATCGGCCCCGCGCCCTATCGCGATTTCCACGACAACCTGCACTCGTTCAACTGGCGCGGCTGGTTCGATTTCGGCTGCGGCGCTGTCGGCGACATGGGCTGCCATACGTGGGATTGCGTCTTCTGGGCCATGCAGCCGGATTACCCGACCGAAGTTGAACTGCTCAAGATCAACGGTCGCACCAAAGAGACCTTCCCCAAGGCCTGCGCCTTCAAGTGGACCTTCCCGGCCAAGGGCTCGCGCCCCGGCTTCGTCGCCTACTGGTACGAAGGCGGCATGAAGCCCGAGAAACCGGCCGATTTTGGCGATCGCAACCTCGCCGGCAGCGGCTCGCTCTTCATCGGCACCAAGGCCAGCCTCTACGTCCAGGGCGACTACGGCGACAGCCCCCGAATCTATCCCGAAGCCAAGATGCAGGAGATCGGAAAGCCCCAACGCGTCCTCGAACGCTCGCCCGGCCACCACGAAGAATGGGTCAGGGCCTGCCGCGGCGAGAAACCCTGGAACTACCCCGGGTCGAATTTCGCTGATTATGCCGGCCCGATCACCGAGGTCATGCTCCTGGGCGCTATCGTCCAGAAGATCGGCGAGGTTGGCTTCAAGCTCGAGTGCGACCCCGTCAAACGCGAGGTCAAGACCAAAGACGCCCTGGCCTATATCGGCCGCGAATACCGCAAGGGCTGGACGCTGTAAACCGCCGCGACAGCCCCCGGATGGGAATTCCTTCCGCCCCCACAGGAGACGGGACCCTCGGGTCCCGTCTCTCGCTTCAGGCTGACGCCATCGCCCGTGGTTCTCAGCCCGAATTCGGAGAATACGGATATCGACAGCCCGAACGACTTCGGTAAACTCACCACCATCGGTCGAGCGGCCTGTCTTATTGAGGAGCACATGCCATGCGCCCACTTCGCTTCGGGATCGTCGGTTGCGGCGGCATCGCCAACATTCACGCCGAAGCCCTCAAACGCCTCGAGGCCGAAGGGCTCGTGGAGTTCACGGCCGGCGCTGAGCCGCACCCCGATCGCCGCGCCCAGTTCGGGCAGAAGTGGGGCGTTGCCATGGCCGAATCGCTTGATGACCTGCTCAAACGCGATGATGTCGATGCCGTCACCATCTGCACGCTCGGCGGCATGCACGGCACGCAGGCCGCCCAGATCGCCCGGTCCGGCCGGCATGTCCTCTGTGAAAAGCCCCTCGACACCCGCGTCGAACGCGCCTTGGCCGCGATCGCCGCCGCCAAAGAGGCCAAGGTCGTCCTTGGCGGCATCTTCCAGCAGCGGTTCTCGGCCAACGTCATGAAGGTCAAGCGTGCCATCGACGCCGGCTTCTTTGGCCGCATCATCTTCGCGCACTGCGAGACCCCCTGGTACCGCGCCCAGCCCTACTATGACCAGGCATCCTGGCGCGGCACCTGGGATATGGATGGCGGTGTCCTGTCCAACCAGGCGCCTCATATGCTCGACCGGCTTCTCTGGCTCGCCGGAGATATGGACGAAGTCATCTCCGCCAACTGCACACCGGGCTTCCTGCGGAAGATCGAAGCCGAAACCCTCGCTGTGGCCACCATCCGGCTGAAGAACGGCGCCCTGGCCACCATTACCGCTACCACGCTTGCCTTCGAAGGCATGCCCCCGCGCGTCATGGTCTGCGGCACCGAGGGCTCGGCCGCCCTCTGCGACGATGAACTGACCCATTTCAAGACCAGCAAGCCATTTGAGGAGGCCGGCGCTTCCGCCAACGCCGTCAAGGGCGAGCTCGGCGCTGATCGTGCCGCCAACCCCCTGGCACTCTCCTGCGAGTTCCACCTGGCCAACATCCGCGACTTCGTCATCGCCATCCGCGATGGCCGAACGCCCCTCGTCAGCGCTGAGGAATCGCTCAAGGTCGTCCGCCTCATCAACGCCATCTACGAAAAGGCCAGGGTCGGCCCCTACGCCGGCAAATAACCTCCTTTGCGCACGAATCATCAGGCTGGGCCCACGGCCGTCTCGGCCTTCCGGCGCGCCCCGCGTTCTGGAGATTCGCGCCCCCAGCCTCTATATTAAGGGCTTGGAGTAATCGACTTGGCTGACTCGACCACCACAACCCCGCGGCGGCTCTACTTGGACAACGCCGCCACCAGCTTCCCCAAGCCCCCGGCTGTTCTAGATGCCATGGTGCGCTACACCAACGAGATCGGCGCCAGTGCCGGCCGCGGTGCCTATTGGGAAGCAGTCGAAACCGGCGCCCTCATCGCCGAATGCCGCCGCCGCCTGAACAGATTCTTCAACGGCGAACGGCCCGAGCATTTTGTCTTCACCCACAACTGCTCCGACGCCCTCAACCTTGCCATAAAGGGCCTGCTCGACCCCGAGCGCAAAGGCCACGCAATCTGCACCTGCATCGACCACAACTCGGTGCTCCGTCCGCTCAACGCCCTGGCCGATCGGGAATGGGCCACCGTGACCAAGGCACCCGTCGAAACCACCACCGGCTTGGTCGACCCCGACGCCATCCACAAGGCCATCCGTCCCGATACCCGCCTCATCGCCATTACCCATGCCAGCAACGTCACTGGCACCGTCCAGCCCGTCCGCCAGATTGGCCAGATTGCCCGCGAACACGGCATCCCGCTCCTGGTCGATGCCGCACAATCGGCCGGGCACCTGCCCATCGATCTCCAGGCCGATTGCATCGACCTGCTTGCCGCCCCAGGCCACAAGGGCCTGCTTGGCCCGCTTGGCACCGGTTTCCTGTATATCCGGCCGGAATTGGAGAAGATTCTCCGCCCCCTCAAAGAAGGCGGTACAGGCTCCGTCAGCGAACACGACCGCCAGCCCGAATTCATGCCGGACAAGTACGAATCCGGCAGCCAGAACGCGATCGGCATCATCGGACTGTCCGAGGGTGTTAAGTACATCCTTGACCAGGGCTTGGAGAGAATCGCCCTCCACGACCGCGAACTGGTCTCCGCCTTCATCGAGGGAGTGCAGGACATCAAGGGCCTCACCTATTACGGCCCGCAGGGCGTCAAGAATCGAATGGGCGTCTTTTCGGTGCGGATTGTAGGTTTCGACCCCCACGAGCTGGCCGCCATCCTCGAAAGCCAGTACGGCATCCTCACCCGGCCTGGCCTGCACTGCGCTCCCCTCATCCATCAGGCCATCGGCACCATCGCCTCCGGCGGCACCACGCGCTTCAGCTTCGGGCATTTCCTGCATCTGGCCGATGTCAGCTACGCCGCCGATGCGTTGGCGGAAATCGCGATGAAGTCTCCGGCCGTGAGCCGGCGTTGATGTAACTACAGAGAGGGCAAAATGAAATGGTTTCCCTGTGCCGGGCTTCTGATCCTGACGGCCTGCGGTGCGATGGCGCAAGAGCAGAAGAGCGATCCAGTCCAGCCACAGAAGGCCGGCAACCCCGTCTTTGCCGGCTGGTACGCCGACCCCGAAGGCGTCATTTTCGGCAATCAGTACTGGATTTATCCCACCTATTCCGCCCCCTACAACCAGCAGACCTTCATGGACTGCTTCTCCTCCCCCGACCTGGTCAAATGGACCAAGCACAGCCGCATCATCGACACCGATGCCATCAAGTGGGCCCGCCGCGCCATGTGGGCGCCCGCCATCGTCGAAAAAGACGGCAAGTACTACCTCTTCTTCGGCGCCAACGACATCCAGAACGACCGCCAGCTTGGCGGCATCGGCGTCGCCGTCGCCGATCGGCCCGAGGGCCCGTTCAAGGACCACATCGGCAAGCCCCTCATCGACCGCTTCCACAACGGTGCCCAGCCCATCGACCAGTTCGTCTTCAAGGACAAGGATGGACGCTACTACATGATTTACGGCGGGTGGCGCCACTGCAACATCGCCCGCCTGGCCGACGACTTCAAGAGCTTCATCCCCTTCGACGATGGAACCACCTTCAAGGAAATCACCCCCCAGGGCTATGTCGAAGGCCCATTCATGTTCCTCAAGGATGGCAAGTACTACTTCATGTGGTCCGAGGGCGGCTGGACAGGCCCGAATTACTCCGTCGCCTACGCCATCGCCGACTCGCCCTTCGGCCCGTTCAAGCGCATCGCCAAGATCCTCCAGCAGGACCCCAAGGTAGCCACCGGCGCCGGTCACCACTCGGTCATCCACGTGGCCAAGGATGATGCCTGGTACATCGTCTATCACCGCCGGCCATTGGGCGAAACCGACGGCAACCACCGCGTCACCTGCATCGATCGCATGTACTTTGACGAGAATGGCTTCATCAAGCCCGTGAAGATCACCCACGAAGGCGTCGACCGCCACCCCCTGTAGGGCCGGGGTCTCCCCGCCCAGCATCGCCAATATGGGCCTACGCGCGCAATCGTCTTCACCGCAGGTCTCCCCACCCGCCCAACCACGTCGGCGGGGGGCCGCATCTGACTCAGCAGATGACTTCCACCACGAGTGGATAGGGGATGAGGTCCGGCCGGACCAGATGCAGCTTACGCAGCCGCACGGTGGGGCGGGCAACCTGCACGGCAGCCTGTGCCTTTGAGTCCGCCGGCACGGGGTTGTGTGGCGCCAGCGAGGAAGCGAAAATCAAGAGCGCACCTGCTGCAAGACTGGCCAGTTTACGCATAACGCACCCCGTGAGCTGAGCGGCCGGTGATGCGGGCACTGCTGCCGGCCGTGGCGATACCCAACCGTACCCCCGCCCGCGCACCCCGGCAATTGGAAAAACTCAAGCCTCCCCCGCATCCTGGCCGATTCTTGGAAGTTCGGGCAAACCCTGCCGCCGATACCAGTCGTCCGGCCTCGTCCTTGGCGCGCCTGCTGGCGTTGGGGCAGAGTCTTCCAGCTCATCAGCCCTGCCTCGGCCTGCTCGTCGCCTGGGTTGCGTCGGACTCTTGTTACCACGACAATCTTGGTCATAGACAGCGCAGCGGGGCGGGCATAGCCCACGGTCTGCGACCTAAACCATTCCACGCGCCTTGGCCCCAGGAGGTATTACCATGATCTCACGCAGGCAATTTGTGGCTGGAACCATCGCAGGAGCGGCGGCCGCCGGCCTTCCGGCAACCCGCGCATATGCCGGTGAGCCCAATAGTCCCGCGCCCAGGTCCCACGCCTGGACCGTCGGAACGCCCATCGTCACCTACTGGGCCGGGCCCGCCATGACCGACGCCGTCGCCACGCAGATGGCCAAGGGTGGCTTCAACCTCGTCTGGTGCGGCGAGAAAGACCTGGATCTCGTTCATCGCCACGGCCTCCGCGCCCAGTTGACGGATGGGCTTCTTTCGCCCGCCACGCTCGACAACCCCGCCCAGCGCGAAAAACTCGACGCCCTCATCGACCGCGTGGCGAAGCATCCGGCCATGTACTGCTACTTCATCACCGATGAGCCCAGTGCCGCCGCTTTCGCGTCGCTGGGCAAGCTGGTGGCGCATCTCCGGCACCGCGACCCGGCCCATATGGCGTACATCAACCTCTTCCCGACCTACGCCAACAACCAGCAACTTGGCACCCAGGGCGACACCATCACCGCCTACCGCGAGCACCTGCGCCAGTACGTCCAGGTCGTCCGCCCGGACCTGATCAGCTACGACCATTACCAGTTTGCCGTCAACGGCGACAACGACCAGTATTTCCTGAACCTGGCGATGATCCGCCAGGCGGCCGACGAGGCGAAACTGCCGTTTCTCAACATCGTCCAGGCCTGCACCTGGGCGCCGGCCGCCATGCGCGTGCCCAAGCCCGACGAGATGCGCTACCTCGTCTACACCACCGCCGCCTATGGCGCGCAGGGCATCTCCTACTATGTCTACTGCTGGAAGGACCACGTCGGCGGCATCGCCAATCCCGACGGCACGCCGACGCCCATCTATCACGCCCTCACATCGCTCAACCGCGAATTCATTGCCATTGCGACCGAGACCCAGTCCCTTCGCTGGATGGCCGCCTGGCACACCGGCATGACCCCGCCGGGCGCTGTGCCCCTGCCGGCCGATTCCGCCTTTCAACTGGACCCGCCCGTAGCGCCTATTGCCCCCAAGCCGCGCGAACGCGTCCGCGGCATCCTGCTGGGCCTGTGGGGTGAAGCATCGGCCGGCGCCAAGCCCGCGCCCACCCAGGCGCTGGTCGTGAACAAGGATTATGGATCGGCCGTCACGACAACCCTGGTCGGTCCCGCTCCGCTTCAGACGTTCGATGCCACCAATCGGAAATGGCTCCCCGCCACCGGCAACCGCGCCTCCCTGAGTCTCCCGCCCGGCGGCGGAGCGCTGGTCCGCGTATCGCGGTGAAGCGCTGTCGGGAAGCCTTTTTGCGGTGTCTCCCGCCCGTTCAGAACGGTTTTATCGGACCGGCCTCCGTGTCGGATTCCCGATGTGCCGCGTGTCCGTTGCCGCCGACCCTTTCGGGCGGTTGTTGCCATTTCTGGTGCGCCTGGGCTGTGATGGCCGAGCCAATGGTGCTCACCAAGGCCATCTTCACCGTATCGATCATCGGCGTTATCAGGCCCGCCAGCTTGGATGGCTTGCCCGCCGTGGCCGCCGGGGCACCCTCCCGCGACTCGGGAAAGAGGCTTGCGACACGGTGCTTGAAGCTCTCGCCACGACTGGGGGTCACCGCGGATGTCGTCACGAAACCCACCGCGACCGCTGCGCCGAGCGACATCAGCGGATGCTGGTCCACCAGGTCGCGAGGATTGACTGCCTGCACCAAGCTCTGGCCAAGGTCGCGCACCGCCCGGCCTATGGCCTCCTTGGCCACCTGTGACTGGCGGTCGAGGTATTCCGCCTCAGTGATGCGCGGCTTCTTCGACGTCGCGGCCGAACTTCGTTCGCTGCAGGGCCTGTCGCTGTTCATATTTCTGCACCGTCCTCTTTCTGATTTTGTTGCTGAATCGTCGGATGCCGCAGTGAATGCCGGCGGCGGCGCACAACAGCACCGCCAGCCCCGCCACCACAGCGCCCAGCCAGAGGTTTCCGCCGAAGAGCGATCCCAGCCCCACGGCGGCGCCAACCACGAGCAGCACTGACGCGGTGGCGAGCATCGCCGAAAACGCGATGAACGCCAACACGCCGATCGCCGCATAGATGCCGGCGCTGCGCAGCGAAAGCCTGTACCGGTCGAGGGTCGCCGAAAGGTAGTGCGACGCGTATTCCTTGATCTCGGCCGTCAGTTCCAGGATTGACCGAGCCCGCCCCTTGTCGTCGCCGGTTTCTTCGCCGGCGACTGCGTCAAACCCGCGCCCGCGCGCCGCCGCATCGGCCCCCGCGGGGCGGACATTGTCCTGAATGTCGCGTTCCATGCGCGCTCCTGGCGGAAAGGCTTGGCGATGCGGACCGCCCGGCCCGCGTTCAACTGCGGCGCCACAGGATGCCCACGGCCACGCCGATGCCGGCGGCGATCAGCATGGACTTCACGGGCCGCTCGCGAACGTACTGCTCAAGCTCCTGTTCCCATTCCATGGCTTTCTCTCGGCCCTGTTGATAGCACTCGCGGGCGGATTCACGAAGTTGTCGAGTGGCGCTGGACACCTGCTCACACATCTGCTCGGTCATGCCAGTTTGTCCCTGGGACTGCTCCGTTGACGGAAGATCGATTCGAGACATGGCTGTTCCTTTCCTAAGAAGGCCTTGGTCGTATCGACTGCACTTATGCGGGGATTGCTCGCAAGGGGCGCGCCGGAATGCGGTGCAGAACCAGATTAAAACGGGTGGGACGGCCTACAACGGGGGCAACTTCAGGCGACGCCGAAGCTCGACGACGGCCTGGGCGATGCTGGTCAGGTGCGGATTGATGGCAAGTGCCTGCTCGTAACTCTCGACTGCATCACGAATACGGCCAAGATGGGCGTGACAATGGCCCATGCCGGCCCATGAGCCGAAATGGCAGGGCATCAGCTCGACGGCACGCCGGCAGTCGCGGATGCAATTCTCGTAATCCTCGAGCATGTAATAGGCTATGGCTCGTTGGTTGAACGCTTCGGCGAAGTCCGGCGTGGCGTGAATGGCGCGGGCGAAATGGCGGAATGCGGAATCGAAATCGCGAAGGCTGAGGCACTCGGCTCCGCGGGCGAGGTCATCGTTGGCCTGCGGCGAGCCGCAACGGAACCAGATCGACCAGAGGGCGTGCTCGGCCATCTCATTGATGGTCGGGTCTGGGTCGCGAAGCCGCCTCGCCAGTTCGGGAATGCAGCACTTGCCCCCCACGAGCGCCAGCGCCAGTGCCGCCACCTTGCGGGCATCGTGATCCGGGCAGCCCAGAAACGACGTGATCTGCTCCGCCGTCCAATGCCGTTTCAGGTGGACGTGGAGTCCCTCAACATCCCTGGCCTCAAGCAGCGGCTTGACGGAGGTAACGAACCGCCCCGGATCCATAACAAATGAGCCTGACACCGGGGAGACTTTAGGCGGGCGGGTGAACACGTTCCACTAAAGGTCAAGGGACAGGCATCAGCGACAGCTTGGCGGCGGGGCGTCGATCCCCGATGGATTCCGCTCCGCAGGCCTTCAGCGCTGGCCGTGGGGACGCCAGTCGGCGGGGCGTTGAAAGTCGTCGCCTTGGAAAGCTCGGGCCGCCTCGGCCTCCTGGGCTTCGGGGCTGAACGACGGCGCGTAATAGCCCCGCTGGATGGTCATCGAGTCCGTCAGGCGGTGGGGTTCATAGCCCGTTTCGGTCTTGCTGGAGCAGCCAGACCGACGCTCAGCAGCAGCAGCGCGGTGCGCATGTGAGCCTACCTCTTTCGGATCACGGCATGCAGCAAGGCCATGCCAATAAACGATTTACGTCGCCAAAAAACGGCGCGACCTGAGGTTGCGTGAAAGCCCTTGGTCGCAAAGCCATTGCTTCAAGCATTTATACCCCCGCTGGCCTGCCAAAACAACCGCCCGCGAGCGTCGGGCGAGGCTCGCGGGCGGTGAGAATCTACATTATACGACCGGCGTAACTCAGGCGGATGCCTCGGCCTGCGGCTGGTAATCTCGTCGAGCGGGCTTGACGATCAGGCCGTTACGGATGGCCTTGGCCGATACCTTGATGCGGCAGACCCTGCCGTCGATGAGGGCACGCACCTTCTGGATGTTGGGGCGGAATTTCCGGGGCGTAATGCCCGTGACCTTCGTGCCGACGCCACCCAGATACTTGGCCTTGCCGCGGTGGGTGATCTGGTTGCCGAAGCTGGTCTTCTTGCCGGTAAAATAGCAAACGCGTGCCATGTTTTCAGTACCTCTTCCGTTCCAATAGCAGAGCCACACAGTCTAGAAGTTGGACGCCGGAAATGCAAGCCGGCGTGTGCGATAAAAAACCTCCGGGAGCCGGGGCTCCCGGAGGCACAAGGAGTTAGATTCGGGCCACTACTTGATCTTGGTGGTGTTCAGGAGCGGGAACTGGTCCTGCTCAATCTCGCGTTGGATGATGATGGTCGGCTTGACGAGGATCAGGAGAACCTGCTCATCCTTGGCGGTGGCGCGGTTGGTGAACAGCCGCTTGAGGAAGGGAATCTTGGAGAGGATGGGCACGCCTTCCTCCACCTCGACCTCGCCGGCCACGGTTTGCCCGCCAAGCAGCAGGGTGCCGCCATCGGGGACGCTGACCAGGGTGCTGACGGTGGTGACACTCACCAGGGGCAACTGGATATTGCCGACATTCAGCGTATTGGCCGAGTTGAACTGGTTGCCGCCCGAAACACCGGCGACAGGGAACGACACCAGGTCCATGAGCTGCATAAGGGTCGGCTGCAGGGAGAGGGTGACGTACTTTCGGTCGGCCGAGACGGTCGGCTGGACGTAAAGCTCGATGCCGGTGGGAATGACGTCCGGAACCGGGGTGTAGAGACCAACGCCTTCAGCGGTGTCGGTTTCCAGGTCCGCGACGTAAGACTGCTCGATGGCGACGCGCAGATAAGCCTGCTGGGCATTGAAGACGGTCACACGGGGGGCGGTGACGATGGTCGAATGCTGGGATGCCTGGGTGGCCCGGATCAGGAAATTGACCTGGAAGTCATCCAGGAAACTGCCGGTGAGGGTGAAGGCCGGCGCCGCGGTGGCGCTGGATGCGATCGAACCAGGCACCGACGTGCTCGGCATCTGGGTGAAGGCCGCGTGGTTCTGTTGAACGGCGATGGGGCTCCACTTGCCGGGATCGTTGATGTTGAAGAAGAAATCGACGTCGACGCCGATGTCCTCAAGGAAGTTGCGCTGGACGGTGAGGAATCGCGTCTCGATGCTGACCTGGATGGCGCGTGTCTCGCGGAGCTTATCGAGCAGGCCCTGGATTTCGCGGTGGTTTTCCGGGGTCTGGGTGACGATGAGCTGCCCGGAGAGGAACTTCAGGGAGCCCACCTTGCCGCCGTTGTCAATCCAGCTTTCGCGATCAACGGTTTCCGTGACGAGCTTGGTGATTTCCTCAACAAGCTCCTGGGTGCGCTCCTGGTTGGCGGCGCCCGCGCTGTAGCCGCTGCCGCCATAACCGCCGCTGCCGCCATAACCGCCGCTGCCGCCATAGCCGCCACCGCCATAGCCGCCGCTGCTGCCGCCGTACCCGCCGCCGCCGTAGCCACCGCTGCTGCGACCACCGCCATAGCCGCCGCTGCTGCGGCCGCCGCGGCTGCCGCCGCCATAGCCGCCGCCGCCATAGCCGCCGCCGCCATAACCGCCGCCGCCATAGCCGCCGCCGCCATAACCGCCGCCGCCGCCGTAGCCGCCGCCGCCGAACGAGCTGTTCATGGCGGTGTCGGGATCTGGCGGAACGACGAGCAGGTCGCGGATGTCATAGACGACGATGCCACGATTAGCGTTCAACTCATCGGCTGTGGAAATGGTGATGACGCCGTCATCCACGGTGTAGCTGAGCTTGACGAGGCCGCCGCTGATGTCGGCGAGGATCAGTTCGAGGGCCTTGGAAAACTTGACATCGCGCAAACGCGCTGTGACGGGCGTCGTGCGTTCGATGCCCGCCTGCTCGATGGCGCGCCAGTTGACGTAGATGTTAGCGCTGGTGACATCGCGAAGGAAGTCCATCACGTCCGTAAGGGCCGCGCCGTCGAACTGGACCACGGGAATCTTGTTTTCGAGCTGTTTCTGGACCTGGAGGTCTTCAGCGCCGCCGGGACGCTCGGCCAGAAGGCCCCGCTCTCGCATTTCGCTGATGTCCGGCCAGTTCTTCGGGTAGACCATCAGGTCGTTGTAGGGGATCTTCATCTCCTCGGCGCGGTTGAGCTGGGCTTCCATTTCCCGGTCGTACCGCTCGCGGAATCCCTTTTGTTCCTGGATGATGGCCCGGTCGTGGATGATGGGCTTGACGCTGAGGGCGTATTCGTTGGCCGGGTCGATGACCAGAATCTGATTGATGACGCCCATCGCGCCCGTGTAGTTGCCGGTGTAGATAAGTTCGCGGGCTTCCTTGGTGAGTTGGGCGACCGTTCGGCGCACGTTCTCGATTTCATTGAGATGCCGCATCTCGGCGGCCTTGCGGGCCCCTTCATCCGCCGCCTGCGCGGCGGCGAGGCGGTTCTGCTCCAGCGCGACGTTCAGGGCGTTTTCGGCGTTGGCCAACGCGCTGTTGAAGCGGTTCTGCTGCTCTTTGTTGAAGATCTCGGGGGCGGATTCCGCGGCAACGCGGGCGCGATCGATGGCTTCGCGGGCGGCGGCGAAGTCTTTGGCGTCGATGGCCGCGTTGGCCTTGTTGACGGCATCGTCGAATCGCCAAGTGATGGCTTCGCGCCGGGTGCGGTTGGCCTCAATCTGCTGATCCATGAGCCCGCCACCGCCGCCGGCAATGGCGGCGCGGCTGTTAACCTCGCCTTCGACGGCGAGACGATTATCCGGATCAAGCTCGCGGGCCCGCTGATAGAGGGCGTGGGCGTCGGCCAGGCGGTTCTCATCATGGGCCTTCTTGGCTGCTTCGACGAGCTTCTGGGCCTCAAACGCCCGCTGCTCGCGCTGGGCTTTGGTGAGGCGGAGCTGCTCCATCAGGGCCAACTGCTCGGGGCTCATGGCCGGCTGGGTGGCGGGCGCGACGGCCGCCTGGGTTTCCGTCTGTGGCGGGGCGGCGGCGGCCTGCTTCTCCTCGATCATCGCCATGTATCGCTTGGGCGTGGCCTTGAAGAGCCCCGGCTCGTAGCCGGCGGCGTCCGCCTGGGCGAACTGCTCGCGCGCGGCGGCAAAGTCGCCCTTCTCATAAGCATCGACGCCGGCTCGATAGGCATCGCGGCCGGCGTTCTTCTGGGCGGTGTTGTCGGTCGGCTGCTGCGTGTCGGCGGGCTGCTGGCTGTCTGCCGGTTGCTGGCTGGCGGCAGCGAGCTTCGCCTGTTTCTCGTCAATGTCCTTGAGGAATCCCGCTGGGCTTTTCTTGAAGATGCCCGGCTTGTAGCCGGCGTCGGCGAGCTGGGCGAACTTGGCCTTGGCGGCTTCGTAGTCGCCGGCCTTGTACTCGGCGAAGGCCTGGTCGTACAGGTTCTTCATGTCGCTCTTGCCGCCGTCCATGGCGGTCTGGGCGACGGCGAGCTGGGTGTTGGCCTTGTCGCGGGTGGCCTGGTCGGCGAACTTGTTTTCGGCCGCGAGGCGATATTGGCGGATCGCTTCGTCATAGCTCTTGTCGCCAAGGGCCTTTTCGCCCTTTTCGAACGCGGCGCGGGCGGCCTGACGCTCGGCCAAAGCGCCCTCAACCTTGCGTAGGGCGTCGGCGAGCTTGTCGCGATCGGGCTCGGGCAGGCCATCGACCTTGACCTGCTGGAGGGTAATCTGGGCCTCTTCAAACTGACCGTCGCGATACTGCGCCGTGCCGCGGGCCAGAAGCTCGGGATCAGTGGGCTTGGCCTGATCGGCCAGGAGCATCAGGGCTTGATCCAGCTCGCTCAGAGCGGCCTGTGCCGATGCGGGCCACAAGGCGGGCGTGGCGGCCGCGGCCGCCATGGCCAAGGCGGTTGCGCCTTGAATCGACCGACGTTTCCGAGATGAAGAGCCAGAGCCGATGCGGTCGGAGTCGAAGAACACGGCGTTCCTCCTTTAACACTGCCCACCGCTCGCGGGCGGGGGCTCAGGATCGCGCCACGAGCCGTCACGTCCGAAGCGCGGCCAATTCCCGCCGAACACCGCTGCGGCGGGTGATGGGTCGCGAACGTGCGATTCGATGGAGCATACGCGGGAGAACCGTTGTTGGTGTCAGTCTTTGGTGTCAAACTCTCGTCGAGACCGCGACAAGACTCGCCTAGCCTCCCATGGCGATGACCTGCCGCTTGTTCTGCCCGTTCGCTTCGTTCGCATGTTTCGGCCGCGCAGCGTCCTGCCTCGGCGGCCGACATCGTTCTGGAACAACCGGAAGCTACGAGCCCATTTTCTTGCCGATTTTCAGCGTCGGTCATATACGCAGCCGACCGCCGCGCCATGCCGTCGAGCCTGTGGCACATGGCAGGCGGAGAGTCTAAACCATTGCGACAGCACTTGCAATCCGTCGCACCGGCAAAGATCGCGCTTCGGACTCCGCCCGAATACGACCGACGGACCTATGAATACTCCAAAGGCGGCGGGCGGGCAAGGCCGCGCGCGACAAAGGCAAAACCCGGGCAACTCCATGCCCGGGTTCTGCGCGGTAGATCACCATCAGACCGTGAATCAGCGGTCGTTGACGCGCTCTATGCAGGCGCCGACGGCCGCGAGCTTCTGTTCGATCTTCTCGTAGCCGCGATCGATGTGATAGACGCGGTCGATTCGGGTGGTTCCCTGGGCAACCAGGCCGGCCAGCACGAGGGCGGCGCTGGCCCGCAGGTCGCTCGCCATGACGGTGGCGCCCTGAAGCTCCCGCACGCCTTGGACAACCGCCGTCGAGCCCTCCTTGCGGATTCGACCGCCCATGCGGTTCAACTCGCCGACATGCAGGAAACGGTCCGGGAAGATCCGCTCTGTCACGACGCTCATGCCGTCGGCGAGGCAGAGCAACGCCATGAGCTGCGCCTGGAGGTCGGTCGGGAAGCCCGGATAGGGCTGCGTGGTCATCTCAATGGGGTTGAGGCGACGGGATGAGCTGATGAACGCAGTGCCGTTCTCCCGTTCGATGTGCACGCCGACCTCCTCGAGGCGATCGACCACGGCGATGAGGTGGTCAAGGTCGCAGTGCCTGAGCTGCAGTTCGCCATTGGTGATGGCGGCGGCGATCATCATGGTTCCGGCTTCGATGCGGTCCGGCAGGATATCATGCTCCGCTCCCAATAAGCGTTTGACCCCCCGGATCATGAGGACATCCTTGCCGGCGCCGCGGATATCGGCGCCCATAGAGCGTAAAA
>CAZMXI010000036.1:0-31968 GCA_964570205.1 uncultured Tepidisphaeraceae bacterium | reverse complement strand
GTAACCCCCTGTCTCCCCATATTATGCCCATGCCCGGAAATTTGGGCACGCCCCATCCAAACGTGCGGGTGTGGGTTATGGACTTGCTGCGCCGGGGTTGTTATGATGCTTGGCTCTTTACGTCCGGCGGAGTTTGTTCGCCGGGAGCAACAGCTTCGAGGATGGAAGATGGCCTACAAACAGAAGCCGAACAAGAGCATGCTGAGCCGGTTCAAAGTCACCAAGACGGGCAAGCTCAAACGCCACCACGCGAAAACGTCCCACCTGATGTCAGCCCGCACCTCCAAGGTCAAGCGGCAGTTGGGTCGGCCTGCACTCGTCGCCGAGGGCATCGCGCGCAACCTCAGACGTGCAATGGGATTCGGTCATCTTCACCCCAAGACCGTCGAACACGAAAGAACCTACGCCGGCAAGCAGGTCGCGAAAGCGGAATAGCGCCGGCGTTGATTGAAGCGCCGACCGTTTGCCGGCGCAGCCAAGCCCCCCGGCGCAGCCGCATCGGCGGCCCGGGCGAGCGCCTCTAGCTTCAGGAAAGGATCGCATCATGCCTCGTGTCAAAGGTGGACCCGTCCACGGTCGAAAGCGTAAACGCGTACTCAAACGCGCCAAGGGCTTCGCCATGGGTCCGGGGACGCTATACCGCGTCGCCAAGGAATTCGTCCAGAAGGCCGGCGTCTATTCCTTCCGTGACCGCCGCGCCAAGAAACGCCAGTTCCGCAGCCTGTGGATCGTACGCCTCAGCGCCGCCGTCAAGGCCCGTGGATTGAGCTACAATCGGTTCATCCCCGCCCTGGCCGACGCGGGCATCGAACTGAACCGCAAAATGCTCAGCGAACTGGCCATTTCCGACCCCGTCGCGTTCGATGCAATCGTCGAGATGGTCCGCCCGCACATCCGCCAACCCCAGAAGAAGTCGGCCGCCACGGCTTGAGCCGATTTCGCAGGATAATTCAGGCTCCGCGGGCGTCACCGCCCGCGGAGTTTGCTTTTTGTCTTCGGAAACCATCGTCCGGCTACAATCGGCGGGTGACAAACGCGGTGGCGTACCGCAGAATGCGGTCCGGCAGGTCAAGCTTATGATGTGGTGGGTCGCACAAGTCATCCTGATCGGCGTCTACGCGGCCATGCCCATCGTTGCGGTGGCGTCGGCGCTGATCTGGCGGCGGCGAGGTCACATCCGGCCGGTCATTTCCCTGGTGGTGAACTGCGTCGGCGGTCTGGGCGTGGGAACGGCGCTGGCGTGGGCAAATGCCAAACTGCTTGGAGCCCGCATGCCTGCGTGGGAGATCTTCCGCCTGATCTACCTGGCGATTTCGGTCCTGTGCGTGCTTCGGGTGGTCGATCTGCTCCTGCTCAAATGCGTGTACCGGCTTCTGAGGGTGCCGGTGGACCGCTGGGGCAACCCAGCCGGGCCAGGCCGATGGCGGGCACTGGTTGGCTTGCTCGGGCAAAGGGCCCTGCTGTTGCTGATCGTGGTGCCTTACTCCATCGCCCTGCTCATCGCTTACAGGCCGAGATTGCGGGTAGAGGGCAACCCGGGGCTGTTGGGCCTTCAGTACACGCCGATTCAGGCATTTGCCCGCGACGGGATGCGACTGGAAGGATGGTGGATTGAAGCGGGGGCCATGCCCGACGCGCTGCTGGCCGAATCGGCCGAACGATGGGGCAAGCGAGCAGTGCTGCTGTGCCATGGGGTCGGATCGTCGAAAGAGCGGCAGCTTGAGCTGGCGTGGCTGCTCGCATCGCGCGGCTATAACGTGGCGGTGTTCGATTTTCGGGCTCATGGCGAAAGCGGCGGCAGCTTCATCAGCTATGGCGACCGCGAGCGGGAGGATGTGCTTGCGGTGGCCGGATGGGTGAAGCGGCACCGGACCGATGCGTCGGAGCGGATCTTCGGCATCGGCATGAACACCGGCGCGGCAGCGCTGTTGGCCGCGGCTGCCGAAGCGGGTGAGGATGGGCTGTTTGACGCGATCGTGCTGTACGATCCCTACGCGGAATTCGATGCGTTGGCGGCCCATGCGGCCGACAGGCTGCTGCCTTGGGGCGTGCAGTGGTTAGCGAGCAACATCGCCGTTCCACTGGCCAGCCTGCATGCGGGAACGAACCTGGGAGCGTTTTCGCCGGCGGCGCTGGCCGGCGACGTATGGCCGCGACCGTCGCTCGTGGTTCACGGGCGGGCGATGAGCTTCGTGCCGGTGATGCAGGGGATGGAACTGTATCAGCAGACATGGTTTCCCAAGGAGCAGTTCTGGCCCGGCGACAACCGCGAGGCCGAGCGGCGGCGCATGGCGAAGCTGCGGGGCGAGGGGGCGATCCTGGTGGATATGTTCCGGCAGTACCTCGGCACACAGGAAGACCTGTCAAGCGACCCGGGCGTGCGATACCGCACGCTGGAATTCCTCAGGCAGGCCGAGCGCATGCCGGTGATATAGCCGGCGGCGAGCGGTTATGGTGGAAGCACGGGACTGCCAGTCGAATAACATCGTTATACGGTGGCGGATTACCTGCGGATGGAGCAGGACTCGCAGGAGAAGCACGAGCACCGCGATGGCGAGGTGCTGCTGATGGCCGGCGGAACGGCCGACCACAGCCTCATTCGTGCCAATATCATTCGCGAAGTGGGCAATCGGCTGAAAGGCAAGCCATGTTACGTCTACGACAGCAACCTGCGAGTGCGAATTGCCCGCAAGGTGCTGTACACCTATCCGGACGCAAGCGTGATCTGCGGGCCGCGGCAGACGGACCCGAATGATCCCGCCGGCCAGACCGTCACGAATCCGCGTGTCATCATCGAGGTGCTGTCGGAATCGACCGAGGGGTATGACCGCGGCGAGAAATTCGATCGTTATCGGCAGCTTGATTCACTGGAAGAGTACGTGTTGGTCTCGCAGGCAACGCCGCGCATCGAGACGTTCCTGCGCCAGGCCGAGGGCACTTGGCTGCTGACGGCCGTGTCTGGCCGCGATGCCACGGCGAAACTGCGGAGCCTGGAGATCGACCTGCCGCTGCGCGAGGCATACGGCGGGATCGAGTTTCCGGAACCGGCCGATTGACCCGACGGCTACTTCTTGTGGGGCGGGTTGTTCAATTCGTACAGGATGCCGTTGGAGAGCACGAGGATTTCCTCGAAGCCATCGCCGTGAAGGTCGGCGCTGGTCCAGAGCGTCGTCGAATCGATCGCAAAAGGCAGCTTCGCCGCGTTCGGGCCACGCAGGGCGCGGGGCGTAGCCACGCCGGCCAAAAACGCTCCGAAGCCGCGATTGACAAGCAGCGCCCCCACACCGCCATCCGCCATCATGAGATAGTCCTTTCGGCCATCGCCATTGGCATCCAACGCCACGGCCGCGGCGTTCTTCAGTCCCTTGTTCTGGGGATCGTACAGGGTGAACTTCTCGCCGGTGAGGCGGAGGAAATCCGCCGACGCGGCATCGTTGGCATCCAGAGCATGACGGGTGATTCCGTCTTCGCGAACGATGAGCACCTGCGGCTTGCCATCATCCCCGAAATCGCCGACTGCCATCGCAAGCGGCTCCTGCTCGCCGGCTTCCCCGATGCGGCGCAAGATGCGAGGCGTCCAGTCGCCGTTGATCATCGCCATGAGTTCGCCGGTCTTACCGAGCGTCAGCAGGTCAGCCCTGCCGTCGCCGTTAAGATCGCCGAACGCGCTTATCGAGCCGGAGGGAACCTTGACAGGCCACCCCTCCGCCGTCGGCTGGAAGCCGCCATCCTTGCCCAGCAGCAGCGTCACGCCTTCGGCGGAGCCAACCACAAGGTCCGGCCTCTTGTCGCCATTGATATCGGCCGAAGCGAATAGGGTGGGGGCCTTGACGTCGATCCTCGCGATCTCCCTGGCGCCTTCAGCAAAGACAGGTTCGTCGGCTTCGTCGAGAATGCCCGGCTTGCCCTCTTTCATCGCCCGCACGAGCCTCGCGAGGCCGGCAGTTCGGCCGGGGTAGGTCTGGCGAAGATCGTGTTCCTTGCTGGTGCGCCAGGCGGCCGGGGTGTTGGGCAATTGCTCGGCCAGCAACCAGGTGTCGGCGACATGCACGGCGGCCAGGGCGCTCGATCCGCGGCGAGCATTGGCAAAGATGACCAAGTCCTGCCCGGCCTTGACGTGCTGGAGCAGTTCAGCCGGTTCCTGGATCTGCACGCGCACAGTTGGGCCGGGCGATTCACCCTTGGCCAGATCGGTCACGCGGGCCTCGACAACACGATTATCCGGATTGACCGCGGTAATCCGGGCGATAAGGACCATTTTGGCGCTGGCGTTGATCTTGGACATCGGCGCTTTCAGCGCGATCACCGCCAGCGCCGAGCAGGCCAGGCCCAAACCGACCCAGAAACCAACGACTACTCTCAAACGCATCATCTGAGCACTTTCTGCTATGCAACGCGCAGAACCCATCGCGCAATGAACATCACCGGCAGATAGGCAACCAGGTATACCACCAGCCAGGCCCAGTCACTGAATCCGAAGGTGCCCAGGATGGGCCAGAACGGTCGCCGCTCCATCGACTTGACGTAGGTGAGCCGGACCGAGATCAGCCCCGTGTCTGGGTTGGCGATGGTCTCCTCCGGCTCGGGCGGATATTCATCCCCAAGCACGGCATAGACCGTCAAGGGCGTGTGATTGGGAACCGCAAAGGTAATCGGGAAACGCCCCGCGGTGCGGTCGTCGGCAACAAGATTCCACCTTTTGCTCTGCGGAGGCAGCGTGCCGGCCGCCAGGAACGACCGAAGGTCCCGGGCCATGTCATCGCGGGACCTGCCCGACGCATGGACAAGGCGCGCGGGAATGCCGGCGGGGTCGTCGGCCCACTTCTGGAGCGTCTGGCGGACGGGCAGCGCCGCCTGCATGGGCGTCGAGGTGGGATGCAGTCCCAGCGGCTCGGGGACATGCAGGACGACGGGCACATTGAGGTCGCTGGAGACAGTTGCCGTGGCGGTCATCGCCGCGCCGGCGGGCGCGTTGGCGGCGGTCGGGAGCACGCGTGCCGGCAGCCAACTGAACGTCATCGCCATCGGGCCGAGCAGGATCGCCAGCGGCACCAGGGAAGCCATGACGATGCGCCATTGCACAGGATGCGCCAAGCCCAGCATGGCCTGCCGGCGGGGAGCGCCGCGCGGCAGTTTCAGGGCAGCCTGGGTGAGCTGTGTCGAACGTCTCTTGGCCTCACGCAGGCGCTTGTTGTCAGTGGCCAGACGCTGAAGGAGCATGGTGCCAACCGCCATCGCCGCGGCGACGATGATCACGGTTCCGGGCTTGCCGGCAAGGCGCACGACGGGCCAGAGGACAAAATCCATCGCGCGCAGGGATGGCTGATAGAGCCAGCGCTCGGGCAGGAGAAAGGCTGCCGCAAGGTAGAAGCCCCAGACGACCGCGCACCAGAACGCCAAAATGTTGGCGGACCGCTCAAAGCGACTCTTGCCCGGCGGAACCAGGTTGCGAGGGATGTGGGCATCCGACTCATCGGGTTCAGCGGATTCGGCCGCATCAACTGGTTGTATCCGGGCGCTGCGGCTGACCGCGCCATGCCGTCCATCCACCGTGATCACCTCGCCATCGGCGAAGAGCTTGGTGGCGCCAGGAACCACCACGGCGGGGATGTTCATCTCCCTCGCTACGACAGCGCCATGGGACAACGCGCCGCCGCACTCCAGCACCAGGCCAGATGCATTGACGAACAGCGGCGTCCAGCCCGGATCGGTTGACGGGCATACGAGGACATAACCCGCACCCAAGTCTCCGGCATCCTGCGGCGAACAAACGATGCGCGCCGGCCCGCAGGCATAGCCGGTGGACAATGCGAAGGCCGGATAATGATCGGTCGATTCCAGCCTGGGCGGCTGCCCCAGCGTGTCGATGGCCGCCGAATCAATGATCTGGGGCAGGACGACCCGCTGTTCGGCGCCATAGACGATCGTGCGTTCATTGATGGCATGCCGCGGCGCGCTGCTCTCGCGCAATGCTTCCAGCAGTTCTTCCAAAGTGAGTTGAAACACGCCGGAGTCGATTTCTAACCTGCGCGACGCTTCCAGAGCCACATCTCGCAGCAGATCATAGCCGAGCATCAGGTAATGCTTGGCGTTCTCACGCCACGGCATATAGCGGCGCGCCAGGTCCATGCGCCGTCGCAGATGGGGCGTGTCGCGATCTCGAAGGTATCGGCTGATTTCCTGCCAGCGCTGGCGGGCACGGGAGATGCGATGCCGGTGCAGCTCCAGGGGATCAGCGCCGCTCTTCAGGTGGGCGGCCATGGCACGGAGGGCATCTGGCTGTTCTCGCCAGCGAGGCGTGGCCAGGTCGAACTCATCGGGCGCGCGATGGCCGTGGTCGGCCAGCCATTGATCGAGCGTTCGGAGGCCCTGTGCGACCTCGTAGAGCTGGGCATTGGCCAGCACCGTCAGGTCGGGCTGCTCATCGGCGGCCAGCACGTTCGCAAGCTCATCGGGGTCCTCATCCCAGATGCACTCATCAAGCATCTGCCGCAGATCCGCGATGGCCATTGCCGCAATCAGGCTGGGCAGGAGCGACTTGGGCGCGAATTCATCCATGACCTTCCGCTCTCGCTCCCGCCACAGCTCAATCAATTCGAGGGTGGACAAGCCAGCAAGGTCCCGGGCCTTCTCTTGAGCGCACCAAGCCGTGAACTTCGGGATGATCCGCCCCGCCAGTTGGTTGCTGAAATCCTCGGCGATGGCATGGAGCTTGCGGTTGACCGCTCTTACGCGACGGGCGGTGCGAATGCGCTGTCGCATAGTCCCATAGGGGACGGTCGGCGGATTCTGCGCGGCATCCAGCTGGCGTCGCAGCAGCTCGACATCGTAATTGAAGGCATAGCCGTCGAAGAACATCTCGGCGGCGACTGACAAATCCATGTAAACCCGGCCGGCAATGCGCTCCAGGAACCCTTCGCCGCACACGCGGACCGACGGCTCGAAGCCCGCCATGCGGTACATCTCGCCGAAGCCGCCCGACCCGGACATAAACCGCTTGATCACACTCCAGGTCAGCGGGGTGGGATGCTTCAGCGTCTCGCTGAGGTTGTGCAGGGCCCATGGCCCGCGGCCAGCGCCAAGCTGGCGGCGAAGCTCGTCGCGGGATGACTGCAGCAGCTTCTCATACGCCTCGACGTGCTCCAGCGTCGTGATCGCGCGCGATTGCAGCAGATATGCCCGGCCATCGTGGATGGCAAATTCCATATCCTGCGGCGACTGGAAATAGTCAGCGCTGCGACTGGCCATCCGCCACAGCAACTCGATATCGCTTGCGCCAAGGCACGCGAGCCGCCGGCGCGAGTCTTCCACCGGCGCCTCATCGTGCGAGCCCGGCGGAATCCAGACCGCCTTGTCGGCAATCGCCTGGTGAATGACCCGGCCCGTCTCGCGATCTAGGCGCAGCACATCCGGCTGCACCAGCCCCGACACCACCGCCTCGCCGAGGCCCCAGCTCGCCTCGACCAGCATCTCTTCGCGCGAACCCGTGTGCGGATTGGCGGTGAAAATCACCCCCGCCACGTCGGCCGGCACGAGCTGCTGCACGACGACCGCCATCGCGACCTTCGACAGGTCGATGCCGTGCTCGGCCAGGTAGGACCGCGTGCGCGGCGAGTCCAGGCTTGCCCAGCAACGGCCGATGGCATCCAGCAGCGCTTCTTCGGCGGCGATGTTGAGAAACGTGTCGTACTGCCCGGCCATGGAGGCCTCGGCCAGGTCTTCGGCGGTGGCTGACGAGCGCACCGCCACCGGCACGCTGTCCATCTGGCGCCAGGCGGCGATGATCTGCCGCCTAAGGTCGTCTGGCATGCGCCCATGATCGGCCGCGCGGACAGCGCGATACGCCTCCGTCGTCACAACGAAACCGTCGGGAACGCTGAACCCCGCGCGCAGCAGCTCGCCGAGGTTGATCGCCTTGCCGCCGACCAGCGACGTATCGCGGCAGTCGCGAAGTTCCTGAAGCCAAGGCTGCGCCGAATCCATGAAAACGCCCTTTTCTACTCAACCAACGAGTTCCCGACATAGCACCGAAGCCCTCCGGTCTGCGTCCCGACAAAAACGCAGCCGCCGGCGATCATGGGGGAGCTGAGCGTAAGCGCCTCGCTGACGGCCTTGCCGTTCAGGGGCACCTGTTGAAGCTTGATGTCCTTCGGATCGCGCGCATCGATCACGCCCAGGTAGCCGTCGCAGCTCACCGCATAAGCGATGCCGCGTGCGTATGCCGGCGACGCCAGGACCGGCGTCTTGCCGCTGACGGGATGGCTCCAGAGGGGCCTGCCGTCGGCAAGCGACAGCGCCAGGACCTTGCCGCCGCGGCCGGGGCAGACCGCCACGTCGCCTGCCACGGCAATAGCGCCCAGAACCGAATCTTCGATCTTCGTCTGCCAGCGGATGTCGCCGGTCTTGCGATCCATCGCCACGACGATCCCGCCGGGTTTCGGGCCGCTGGAGACATAGTCGCCATAGCCGCCGCCGGTGATGACCAGGTCGCCCGCCAGCGTGATGCCGCCAACGATGGGAACAATCGTGGGCGTCGACCAGATCAGCCGGCTCTGGCTCTTCGCCCTCAAGTGCTCATCGGTCTCGCTACGCAAGGCGACAACGGCGTTGCCGTTCCAGCCGGAACCGATATAGACCGTGCCGTCGGGGGCAATGGCCGGAGAGCTTTCCGGGTCTGCCAGGCGATAGCGCCAAAGTTCCTTGCCATCGGAGATGCGCACTGCGATCACGAAGCCGGGATCGCCCTCGGGCTTCTTGTCGGGGCCGACTTCGATCGCACCCGCGCCGGCAACGACCATGTCGCCATGAATGGCCGGCGAGCCCTCGATGTGCAGCGGCGTCTTGATCTTCCACTTCAGCGTGCCCTTTTCGGTATCAAAGCACATCAGATAGCTGTCTTTGTCATCGTGCAACCCCTGGCCGATGACCAGGTACTTGCCATCCGCCGTGATCGCCGGCGAGCTGAAAAATGGCTTGGGCCATTCGCCATCGATCTCCTCGGTCTTCCAGATCACCTTGCCGGTCTTTGCCTCGACGCACACGACCTGGCCGAAGTTGCCGGAGATCGGTTCGAGCGTGGTCGTGGCGGCATAAACCCGGTCTTTAAAGACTGCGGGAGAAGAAAGGAACATCGCATCGTCGATCTTCACCTGCCAGAGCGGCTCGGTCTTCAAGTCAATCAGCGCTGGTCCGCCATCGTGGCCACAGCGGTCGTAGCCATAGCGAAAGACCACTGCCCCGTGCGAGCCGGCCTGGCTGGTGCCGGTGGTGACGTCATCCAGACCCGCCCTCTGACGGCGGATGTGTTCCTCAGCCAGAGCGACCCAGTTGATTCCGGTGGCGGAGACTTGGGCGGCCGGACCGGCCTTCGCGGCCGTGCCCTGGACCAAATGAACCACCATGAAGTAGACCCCCACCCCGGCAAGCACCACCAGTGCAGGCGCCCACGGTCGGCGGCGGCAGGCGCGCACCAGTTCCCTCGGCCGCACCAGCAGCGCCAACACGCTGGCCAGCGGCGCCAGGATCGCCGGCAGAATCGCCGTGCCGGCATTCACGAAGATCGGCACAACTGCAAGGCCATCAAACGGATACGCATCCATCATTTTGATCGCATTTCCCAAATGGCGCCAACGGGCGCGCCAGCGAAGTCCATTACATCCAGCATGCGCCGAAAGCCTGAATGTTACCCAAGGTTCATACAGATTGACCACAGGAACGTTGCCCCGTCAGGGCAACTGCCAGCGGCGACGGAGGGACCACTCGGCGGCCAGCATCACGACGATCAATCCGGCCTGCATTGGCAGGTCATATCTCGTTGGCCACTGTGGATTTGAGCCGATCCACGCCAGCATCGCGCGCAGCGTGTTGGCCAGCGGCACCGTTTCCTGCCTGGCTGTCGGCGCCGGCCCGCCCGAGCGGATCAGATCCTCCAGCAGGTTCGGCAGTTGCGCCAGCTCATAATGGAAACCGCGCGTCTGTTGGGCAATGTCGCGAAGCAGGCTGGGATTGGCGGCAATCTTGAGCAGTTCCTCGGCCGGCGGAATCACCGTGAATTTGAGTTCCTGCCTGTCCAGCGGCTTGCCGTCCTTGCTGGCCGATAGCTCAATCACCCAGTCGCCCTTGTCGGGGTTGGGGATGGTGACATCGTACAGCCCAGCGCGAGACTCCACCGGGTTGAGCGGGAATTGCCGGGCATCCTTGCCATCGGCCCGCCGGACGGCCAGGTTGACGGATGCGAAGCGGGTGGCGTCGCCGCGCTCGTCGCGCACCATCGCCCGCACGCGCACCGATTCGCCAAGCTGGTACATGCTCTTGTTCAACAGGCCATCCAGCCCCGCGCCGCGCGAGCGGTTGCGGACATCCTCGCCGGCCAGCCAGCGCACCAACTGGCCCCAGAACTGGTTGTAGGGACTGTCCTGGCCCATGCCTCGCATGCGGAGGTACCACAGGTAGGTCGTGTCGGCGGTGAGGGCAGCGCTTCGGCCTTCGCCATACCGCTGGGTGGCCAGCACGATCTGCGGCTGGCCATCCGGGCCGGGGCGGTCGGCGTGCACCAGCAGCACCTGCGCACCGGCTTTGGGCCGCGGCACGACGACATTGCCCAGCAGCGGCTTGAAGTCCTTGGCATCCTTGTGAGTTCCATCGAACCACGCCGAAAGGCCTTCCAGCGCCGGGTGGGCCTGCCCTGCTTCGGTCAGCTTCGGTATAAACGGCGTGCGCTCCTGCGGGCTCTTGAGGTCCCCTGTGAACACGGGCAGGGCTTTTTCGATGGGCGTATCCTGATAGCCCCCCGGGCCGAACGTGTTCTGGCCGCCCATCATCAGCAGGCCGCCGCCCTTGAGGATGTACTGCTCGATGGCCGCCTGCTGGAGCTTGTTGATGAAGCTCGAATCCAGGTCGCCAATGATGACCACATCGAACCTGCTCCACCGGTCAGCGCTGGCGGGCATGCGCTCAAACGCCTCACCGTTCACCGTGCCCGACGCCGCGAATCGGTCGGCGGTGATGCGCAACAGCGATGACACTTCGACGTTCGGATCGCGCGCCAGGGCCCGATTGAGCTGGGTGTACTCCGGCCGCACCCGCCCCTCGATGTACAGCACCTTGATGCGCGGATCCAGCGCCAGGCCCTGGAACTCCTGGCGGTTGTCCACCGTGCTCCGCTCGCCGGCGATGGGGTCGATCCACGCCGCCAGACGCTGCACGCCCACCGCCGCGGGCTTGAACGGCAGGTCTACCACCTGACCTGCCGGATCAGGCTTCAGCACGAGCGTGGCAGAGGCGAATTTGCCCTTGGGCTTTCCGGCGGCATCCACCTCACCCAGCTTCACCTCGACCACGCGGTTGTTCAGCGCAGCGCTGCGGACCGTCACCCTGACCTTGGACTCATGATCCACCACGAAATCGTCAGTGGTCTCGACGTTGTCGACCGCGACGTTCGCCAGCGCTGCCGGCTCGGTCTGTTCGGACCCGACGCGCACCGTATGAACCGGCCGGCGCTGCGCCCGCAGCGTTTCCGCGACGGCCGGCGAGGTATTGTCGATGCCATCGCTGATCAGCACGATGGCCGCATCGGGGCGGAGGTCGCCGGCCTCCCTGAGCACCTTGTTGATCGCCCCCAGGATATCGGTCGCCCTGCCATCGGCGACCGCCTTGCCAAGGTCGTCCGGCTTCTTGACGGCCTTGACATCCGTGTGGAACGTGAAATAGCTGGGGATGAAATGGTCGTTGATTCGGCCTAATTGCGGCCGCAGCACCTGCCAGACCGACTGGATGCGCGTCGGGCCGTTCTGCACATCGGGAAACGACATGCTGCCCGAGGCATCAACCATCACGACCAGCGGCCGCTCGGGACGGGGCCTGGTAATGAACCTCACCACAGGCTCGAAGAGCATCGGCACGAGCAGCGCCAGCGCCAACACGCGCAGGCCCAACAGTACGAGCATCCGGCCAGCGCCCAGTTGCGGCTGGAGGTTCAGGTAAAACGTGGCCGACAGCAGGACCAGCACCGCAAAGGTCCAGATAAGCCCGACAAAAGGATCGTGCAGCGATGGCATCGTCAGTACGGCAATGGTCCCCCCAGCGCCCAGCCCCACGCACAGCAGCGCAATCCAGCCTACCGGCACGCGCCACAGCCGGCGCACCAGGGCATACGAAACCAGCACGCCCGCCGCCAGGGTGCAGATGACAACCCACCAATCCCACCCTGTCTGCCGGAGAATGTCGAACGACCACTGGCTCACTGCCCCTGTTGTACCGCGAAAACGGCCTGCTTGTCACTCTGGCCCGCCAAGGCTCAATGGACCGCCGGACATGCCGGCCAAAGGGTTGAGGTGCGCAGCGTCAGCAGACGCTGGATACGCCACGCCCGCCTTCGCACAGGTCGAGATCTACCGCCCAGGCGATGGCGCGCCCCCACGAGGCGCACTTGCGACCAAGGCCACGACCGAATACCGTATTCCTGCTGCTCGCCTGTGCCGCGGACATCAACAAAGGAGGAGCGATGGGTCGGTCTTCATCAGCGCTTTGGGGCGCGTGGGCATTCTGTTTCTGTTTGACTGCGATTGCGGCTGAACCCGCCACGCGTCCGGCGCCGGAGCAGAGCCGGCCGCTCCCATCCCTCAGGGACGTGCTCCTCTTGCCGCCCGATCAGGCCTGCCAGACGGTGCTCACCATCTGGGCCGAAGGGAATCAGATCGCTGCCGAGACGTACCTTGGCTGGCTGGTCGGGAGGCACCCCCAGCACCAGCGACTGGCGTTCTTTCGCGCTGCCTGCATGCGCAGTCGATTCGACGTTCAAAGTGCCCTGCCGATGTTCCAGGAGGTCGCTCGCGCTGATCCTGGTTCGCCGGAGGGGCGCTGCACCGCGGCCATTCTGGCGCTGGACTCGGGTCGTGATCTGGAGGCCAACTTCAAGACGCTGCTTGAGTTGGTCAAGGCCAACGCCCAGGATCCCCTGATTGTCTGGATGCTCGCCGTCCAGTGCCGCGCCCGGAATCGGAACGAAGAAGGCGTGGCGGCCTACCGCGAGCTGCTCAAGCTGGTCCCGGTTGGCTCATCGCTCGTTCACCAGACCTTCGCTAACGTTCTCGACGAGACCAAGCAGTACGAGGAAGCGCTCAAACACCGCGAAATTGTCGTCAGGCAGGAACCGCGGGGTGGAGCTTTCATGGCATGGGCAACACGCTCATGTTCCTGAATCGCTATGACCGGGCGGCCGACGCATATGCCAGGGCAGCCAATATGGAACCCGATGACGCCCGTTACTGGATCTGCTGGGGCAATGCCCTCTACGGCCAGCGAGACTACGGGATGGCGTCGCAAAAACTGGAGAAGGCCGCACGGCTCGATCCACGCAATGACAGAACCTGGGGACTATGGGGGCAGTGTCTGGAGAAACTGAAGGAGTACGATGCGGCCCTGGAGAAATACGAGCGGGCGATCGCCGTGGCACCCAAGCAGCCTTGGGGCTATCTCTCCGCCGCGCGCTGTCTGAAAACGATGGGCGAGGTTGCCAGGTCTCTCGAGATGGAGCAGAAGGGCTTGGAGGCGCAGGCGGCCCTCAGACGCGCTGAGCGGTCTCAAGGCAAATGAGCCACATGTGCCGGCAAAGGGGCCGCCGCACCTCGCGGACCAGACGCCCGAAATGCCGCGGAGCGGACACCGGGCATCGCCGCGCCCGCTCTGCGCTCCGCACCACGAGTTTCCCCTATTCCCCGCGCAGCTTCGCCTCCGGCTCGACGGCCTGGCGGAACATGATGTTGTTTTCCATGTGGATGTGCTGGTGCAGGTCCGCCTCCAGCGACGACAACGCCTTCATCGCCGCCAGGGTGCAGATGACAACCCACCAATCCCACCCTGTCTGCCGGAGAATGTCGAACGACCACTGGCTCACGGCCACTCTTGTACCGCGAATTGAAGTCGGATGTTAGCGGGGCCCGCCGGGCGGGCTCATCCGCCCAGGCGAGTGAGGATCTCCGCCATATCAGCCGGCCGGCGGAGCGGATTGACGTGCACGCACTGCATGACCAGGTCCGACAGTTCCTGCGGCACCTCGGGATTGAGATCCCTGGGAGAGGGGAACTTGCACTCCAGCACCACGTCGCGCTGGTCCTTGGGCACGGTAAACAGCGTCGGGATGCGCTGCCCCGACAGCGCCCAGTACAGTGTCGCCCCGAAGTTAAACACATCCGTGCGCACTGTGACGGGTTTCAGCTTCACCTGCTCGGGGGCGATGAAATCCGGCGTACCCTGGATTCGCTCCTTGACCGTGCCGGTCTCGCAGGCTTGGCCGAAATCGATGATCTTCACCTTACCATTGGCGTCAGTGAGGATGTTATTCGGCTTCAAATCGCAATGGACAAACAGCAGGTAGTGCAGCCCCATCAGGCCCCTGGCCACCTGCTTGAACCGATCCAGGACCGTCGGCAGATCGGCCGGGCGCTGCTGGTCGAGCGGCACGCCGTCGAACAGCTCCATCACCAGCGCTGCCTGGGTGATGCCACGAAAAAAGGACTTGGAAACCTTCAAGTCGAAGCACCGCCGCAGCGCGGGGTTGCGGAACTTGCGGGTGACGTTGAATTCGTTTTCGAGCTGCTTGACGAAGCGGATGTCCTTGTCCTGCTTGCGGATGACGTGCTTGAGGGCATAAACCTGCCCGGTCTTGCGCTCGCTGACGGCGTAGATCGTGCTGGCAGCGCCTTCGCCCAGCCGATGCAGGACCTCGTACCCAAACAGCGATTTGGGCAGTTTGACGGGCGAGGGCGGGCTGTTTTCCACATCGATCCTCAAGAGCGACCTCCGGCACCGGCTCATCTTAGCGGCCGCATCCATGACAGGCCACTGCACATCGAACTCCCCACGAGGTAAGCTTTCACAATGTCCACCCTGCAAGCCATCCTCGTGGCATATCTTGCGATGAGCACGGTGACGTTTATCGCTTATGCCCGCGATAAATCGGCCGCCAGGGCCGGGCGCTGGCGGATCAGCGAGCGAGCGCTGCACCTGCTGGAGTTGCTGGGCGGCTGGCCGGGCGGGCTGCTGGCCCAGCACACCCTTCGCCACAAACGGCGCAAATCGACCTTCCTTGTCATCTTCTGGCTGATCGTGGCCATCCACATGGGCTTCTGGATCTGGGCCTGGCGGATATTCACCAGCGCCTGACGCCTCACACCACCCGGGCGACGATCATGGTCACATCGTCGTTCCGCTCGGTCAGCCCAACGAATCTCCGAAGGTCCCACAGGATGTTCTGCGCGATGGTGTCGGCGGTGGCGCCGCTCTTGAGAAAGGACTCAATGAGCCGCTGTTTCCCCCAGGTCTGGCGGTGGAAGTTCATCGCGTCGGTCACGCCATCGGTATAGAGCAGCAGCGTATCCCCGCTGCGCAGGTCGATCACGCTCTGCTGGTACTGCTCATCGGGATCAATGCCGAGCACGAGATTGCCCGTCGGCAGTTCGGTGACTTTGTCGTCTCGCAGCAGCAGCGGCGCGGGATGTCCGGCGTTGCAGTAGGTCAGCCGGCGGTTGCGCACATCCATCACGCCGTAGAACAGCGTGACGAACTCGCCTGGCTTGGTGTCGCGGCAGAGCATCGTGTTAACCCGGCGGATGACCTCGTAAAGGTAATAGAGGTTGTCCACGTGCGCCCGCAGGCTGGCCCGCACCGAAGCCATGATCAGGCTCGCCGGAACGCCCTTGCCGCTGACGTCGGCCACCACCAACCCGAGGTTGTCGCCGGGCAGCGGCATGAAGTCGAACAGGTCGCCCCCCAGCGCATAACACGGCACGTAGGCGCTGGCGATGTCCATCCCGGGCAGCATGGGCGGCTTCTGGGGAACCATGCGCTGCTGGACATCCACGGCCATGGCCACCTGCCGCTCAAGCGCTTCGGCCTCCAGCGCCTCGGCCAGCAGGCGCGCATTCTCGATGGCGGCGGCGGCCTGCGCAGCGATCGCCTTCAGCAGGTCGATTTCAAGCTGTGAGAAGTGCTTCTCCGTCGCCGTATACACCCGCAACGCCCCGATCGGCCGGCCTTTGTAGCGCATCCCCACCGAGAGCATCGACACGATGCCCTCCTCCTGCGACTCCTCCGGAAACTGCACGCGCGGGTCCATCGCCATGTTCTGCACATAGCTGAAGCCCGGGTCCGACAGCGCCTCCCGGTCGATCTCGGCGGTGCTCAGGCGGATCGCACCTTTGGCCAGGTAGCGCGGCGAGAGGTTGTGGACGGCCTTGATCACCAGCTCATCCTTGGCCTGGTCCACCAGCCGGATCGAGCTGGCCTTGGCCTTCATCACCTCGCACACCAGTTCGACCGTCCGTTCGAGCAACTTCCCCAGATCGCGGGTCTCCGTGAGCATCCGGGCAACGTCATAGACGGCCGTCAGTTCGTCGATGCGCTTGCGAAGCTGATACTCCTGAAAACACAGTCGGGCAATGGCATTGGCCAGCAAGTACAGGAACTGAATGGCCGCGGGCTGGTTGTCCCTGGAGTGCAGGAACTGGCCAACCGCAATCTTCAGCGCAGCGGGATCGATGGCGGCCCTGCGGGCCAGATTGGCCAACGAGGCTTCATCCAGCACCGGCTCGGTCGCCGTCATACGGATCGTGCCCAGTCGCTGGTTGTCGACGATGATCGGAGCGACATACTCGCGTGGGCCGTCGGCCTGTCCATCCTCATCGACGCTCTCGGATTCGGCGATCGCCTGCTGTCGGCGAAGAAAACTCCGCGTCGGGGTCGGCTGGGTCAGCAGGTTGCCCTCGGCGTCGGTGATGCGCGCGGTCACATTGGCGGCGGCGGCGAAGCTGTCCTGGATCTCCTGAAGTGTCGGCAAATCCATGAAATCGGTCAGCTTGAGGTTATCGGTGCGGAGCATCGGCATGCGTGCAGTGGTTCCGAATCGCTAGGGTCCCCGGAGCCCGCCGAGCATTGTAGGGTTGCGGGCTGGCGCAGCAAGCGCCGTCCATCGGGAATGACCGACAACGGCCGATTTGGCGCTGGCTGGCCGGGTGGCCATGACATAGATTACAGTGCCGACGAGAGTTCTGTTGTGAGGAGATGACATGCCTCAGGTTAAGATCGGTCCGCACAGCCTCCATTACGAGGAGCGGGGACAGGGCATGCCCGTGGTGCTGGTGCACGGATTTCCGTTGGACAGGCGCATCTGGCAAGCGCAGCTTGAGGGGCTGTCGGATGCGTTCAGGATCGTCGTGCCTGACCTGCGAGGCTTCGGACAATCCACGTCGGATGCCACGTTTACGCTCGAAGCATTGGCGGATGACCTGCATGCTTTCCTGCACCAGATCTTTGCCGCGCCATGCGTCCTGGGCGGATTGTCCATGGGCGGCTACGTGGTCTTTGAGCACCTGGTTAAGTATCCGACCGACCTCTGCGGCCTGATGCTCGTGGACACCAAGTGCGAGGCCGACACCGACGAGACCAAGGCCAATCGCCTGAGGATGGCGAATGCCGCCCGCTCGGGGGGCGCCCGGGCGGTGGCCGACATGATGGAAGCGAAGATGACTTCGCCCACGACCTGCCGGCAGAATCCGAAGGTGGTCGAGCGACTGCGGCAGATCATGGACAGCCAGTCGCCCCAGACTCTCGAATATGCGTCTCTGGCCATGCGCGATCGCCCCGATTATCGTGAGAGGCTGGCGTCGATCGCTTGTCCGACCTTGATCATTGTGGGCCAGGATGATGCCTTCGCTCCGCCACCCACAGCAGAGGGCATGAAGCGAGAGATTCCGCATTCGGAGCTGGTTGAAATCGCCGACGCGGGGCATCTGGCCCCGATGGAGCAGCCGGACGAGGTCAACCGGACGATGCGGCGTTTCCTGTCGTCCATATCGCGTCAACAGCCGGCTTCCACAACCGAATCGCGATGAAGCACGCCCCGCCACCGGCATTCGAACTTCAGCCGCGCCGGGTTTTCTCCACGTACGCGACAGGCTAAGATGGCTCCGCCTCGTTCTACCGACGCAGGAGTGGTCTTCATGAATCGAGAGAAATTGGCGTGGGCATTGGGGCTGGTGCTGCTGACGGTCGCTGCCTTCCGCAGCCCCTCGGCGGCGCAGCGCGACAGCGACTATCTCTTTGTGCGCACGCTGGTTGACATCAACCGGCAGGTCTCCGCGCATTATGTCGAGAACGTGGACCAAGCCAAGCTGGAGCAGGCGGCCATCAACGGCATGCTCTCGCAGCTCGACACATACAGCATGTATGTTCCCCCCGACGAGCGAGAACGGTTCGACCGGGCGCTCGAGGGCACGCTCAAGGGCGTCGGCATCCAGCTTCACCAGCTTCCAGGTGGCGAGGTCGAGGTTGTGACGCCGATCGATGGCAGTCCGGCCTTCAGGGCGGGCATCCTGCCGGGCGACATCATCCTTAAAGTCAACGGCGAGTCGATCCAGGGACTGGCGCTGCCCGATGTCATCAAAAAGGTCGGCGGGCAGGCGGGAAGCGAGGTTACGCTCTCGGTGCGCCATGTCACCGGCGAAACGGCCGATCTGAAGATGCGGCGGGAAGAGATCATTGTGCCCACCGTCAAGGGGTACCAGCGCAAAGATGACCATACCTGGGACTATTTTGTCTGCAAGGACCCCCGCATTGCCTATGTGCGGCTGACGCAGTTCACCCCCAGCACGCTGGATGCCATGAAGGCAGTTACGGAAGAACTGCTGCGCGATGGGATGAGAGCGCTGATCCTCGACCTGCGGTGGAATCCCGGAGGCGACCTTCGCCAGGCCGTGGGCATCTCCGACCTGTTCCTGCGCGAAGGAACGGTCGTATCCGTGCGAGGCCGCAATCGGCCCGAAGAAGTCTACAAGGCGACCGATGGCGGTACGCTGCCCTGGTTCCCGATGATCGTGCTGGTGAACGAGCACTCCGCCAGCGCCGCCGAGATCGTCGCCGGCTGCCTCAAGGACAACCGTCGGGCGGCGATCCTCGGCACGCGAACCTACGGCAAGGGCTCGGTGCAGGAACTGATCCCGCTGGAGGGCAACAACGGCGAGTTGAAACTGACCGTGGCGTACTACTACCTGCCCAGCGGCCGCCTGGTGCACAAAAAGAAGGATGCTGCCGACTGGGGCGTGGACCCGCAGATCCCCGTGCCGATGGATGAGCAGACGCTCAAGAAAGTCATGGAAGAGCGCACCGCGTACGAGACGTTTCGGCGGCCGGCCAGTGGCCCAAGCACCCAGCCGTCGCCTGACACGGCGGACATCCAGATTCGCCGCGCTGTGGACACGCTGATCCTCCAGACGATCTTCCAGGACCACCCCGACAAGGCCCGGCAGACGGCGAAGGCCCCGGCGGCTGATTGATGAGAATGCGGTTTGGTGTTTTCGCCTTTCCGGCTTCATTCACTGCTCATGCCCATTATTCTCGGCATCGAATCGACCTGTGATGAGACGGCGGCCGCGGTCGTGGTCGATGGCCGGGTCGTGCGCAGCAGCGCGGTGGCCAGCCAGGTGGACATTCACGCCAAGTACCGTGGCGTTGTGCCTGAAATCGCCAGCCGGGCCCATATCGAGAACATTCTGCCCGTGATCCGCGAGGCAGTGGAAAGCGCCCGCGTCCGGCTCGATCAAGTCGATGCCGTCGCGGTGACCCACCGCCCCGGTTTGATCGGGTCGCTGCTCATCGGCGTAACGGCCGCCAAGACCCTGGCCTGGGCCCTGGGCAAGCCGCTCATCGGCATCGACCACGTCCACGCTCACCTGTACAGCGTGATGCTTGATCAGCCTGAGGCGCCCTGGCAACCGGCCGTCGGCCTGGTTATCAGCGGCGGCCACACCGCCCTTTACGATGTGCCCGATTTCCAGTCCATACGCCGCATCGGCTCGACGATCGACGACGCCGTGGGCGAGGCTTACGACAAAGTCTCGGCCATCCTGGGTCTGGGCTACCCCGGCGGGCCGATCATCGACCGCCTCGCCGACCAGGGCGACCCAGACGCAATCAGGTTCCCGCGCACTCTTCTCAGCCGGGACTCTCTGGACTTTTCCTTCAGCGGGCTGAAAACGTCTGTGCTTTATCGCGTGCGCGGCTACCAGGGCAAGCAACGCCTGCCCGAGAGCCTCAGCCAGCGGGAAATCGCCGATGTCGCTGCCGGCTTCCAGGAAGCCTGCATCGATGTCCTGACCCGGAAGCTCCACCGCGCGGTGAAGAAGACCCGCGCCAGGCAGGTCATCATCGGCGGCGGTGTGTCGGCCAACTGCGGACTGCGCAAAGCCCTGGAGGCCTTCCCCGTACCTGTCCTCATGCCCCCGATGAAGTACTGCACCGACAACGCGGCCATGTCGGCCGGCCTGGCCTATCTTGCTTACCAGCAGGGCCAATTCAGCGACCTGAGCCTCGACGCCATCACCTCCAGCCAGTTCCAGTAACCCTCATGGGCGGGTCGTCGGCTGCGGCTGGATCGGCACCGCGATCTCCCTGGGCGTGGCATTCCCGTCCTTGTCCCTCGGGCTCAGCAGCAGATACCACTCCTTGAGCTGGTCGCGCTCGAACTTGTGCGCCCACTGGCTGAACTTGCTCTTCTCCGCATCCGTCAGCTCGGCCTCGAACACCTGAACGGGAATCCAGCCGGCCTCCACAATCTCCTCGATCTGCATGGACAGGTTGTTATCGGAGTTGTACACGCCGTAGATCGGGTCCCAGATCAGGATGACACCTGGCGGGCCGGCCTTGACGATCTCGCGCTTCCACTCGGCCGACCAGACCTTGTCGCTCGGGCTCATGTCCAGAAAATAGTAAATGCCCCGGTGCGTCGCCATCAGTCTCGGGTAGTTCAGCCGGTATGGCGTCTGCCCGTACCAGACCGCCGCCTGCTGGGCGCGCTTCATCTCGCGTGTCAGCTCGATCGGCATGACCCGCCACCACTTGTTCGCCAGCATGAAGATGATCGCGGGCGCCAGCGCAGCGATCCCCGCCCAGCCAATCGCCGACTTCAACCGGCACCGCGTGAAAATCCACTCCCAGCCACTGGCCCCCAGAAGGGCCCAGAACGGCGTCGCCACCAGAAGGTAACGCAACTCGCCGTTGCTGGCCATCTTCCCTTGCCACCACAGATAGCTGTGCCCAGCCATGATAGCCAGCGGAATCAGGGCGATCAGAAGCTGGCACCGCTCCAGGTGATCCCGCTTCCAGAAATCCACGATCACACTCCGGAGCTTGAACACCCTCGCACTCAGCCAGATGCCCAGCAGCGTCGCCGGAAAGATAAACGGCCCCGTCACGGCCGGCAGCCTCAGGAGGAAGCTGCACAGCCAGCTTCCATCCTCCAACCGCTTGATCAGCAGCAGCGGCCCCTTGGCATACAGGCTCTCGGATGCATAAGGCCAATGCTCCGGCACCCACCACACGATTCTCGCGAACCAGGGCTGCGGCATGCCGTACTGACACCATCCGGCCACGCTCCAAACGCCCAGCCCGGCGAAAAGCAACGGAATCCAGTGCGCCCGCCGGTGCAGAATCAGCGCAACCAGCGCCATCGCCAGGAAACCAAAGCCCTCCGGCCGAGCGGTCGGCATCAGCCCAACCACCAGCGCCATCCAGGGCCACTGCTTCCGCTGGTAAAGCCAGAAACCCAGGGCCACGAGCACGGCAAACGGCAGTTCCGTCAATTCGCTGAAAGAATGCAGGAAGAAGATGGGCTGCGCCAGGACGAAGATCAGCGCGATCACCGGCCATCGGTGTTTCTGCCCCTTGGCGATTCTCATCGTGAAGTAAGCGGTGGCCAGGGCCAGAAGCATGCTCATCACGCGCACGCCCATGCGTTTGGCCACCAGGGCAGGGACGGCATAGATCGCTGTGCACCAGGGCCGGCCCCAGACATTGGTCAGGTAATGCGGCTCAGCGAACGCAAACCGCGAGTACATGTAATGAACGCAGGCATCGGCTTCAAGAAATCCGGTGGAACTGATGGCCGCCGCGAGAGATAGAAAGGCAAACACCCCCATCGCCACCCACATGGCCCAGAGATGCCGCAGCCGGGCATGGGCGTCGAGTTCAAGACCGGTCAAAGCACCAGGGATGTCGGCCGAACGACCGCAGCGTGTTGGACCTGCATTCATCGGGAGGCATTATGCCGTCAGGCAGCGTTGTTGGCTAATCACCCTTCCGGACGGATGGGCAACTGAATCTCAATTCCTTCATAGCGGCTAATTAGCATACAAACTATACTATTTGACTCGGTGGCATCTTCGCGACCAATCGCGGATGCACCTTGATCACTATTAAGTGATGAATTTGCATAAATTTACAGACTGGAATCAGAGTCATGACAACCCTCAAGGACGATGGGTGCGTAGAGTTCAGGTTTTTCCGCCCTCAAGCCGGTGAAGTCCGGATCGCCGGCGATTTCAATGCTTGGAGCTCACAGACAGGACTGACCATGGACCGTCAGGGCGACGGCTGGTGGGTGGCCGAGGCATCGCTGCCGCCGGGCGAATACCGTTTTCGGTACTGTGCTGACGGGCGCTGGTTCACGGACTATGCCGCATACGGCGTGGAGTCGACACCGCACGGCTGGAACGCGGTTCTGGTCGTGCCGAAGGGCAAACATCAGCCAACTCCTCCTTGACGCGCTGCCCCGCAACGCTAACCTATCGCGCATCGGACATGGTCGGCGTGCGTGGTGTTTGGCTGCGCATGCGGCCCGAAGTTGAGGCAACACCGCGCCACGATGTGCGGAGCAGGGCCAGGGCGTGTGTTGGCGGCTTGGGCGTCGGGGTACGCCGCAGAGTTGGCTGTGATTTGCGGCGAGCGGGAGCAGCCCATTTCGCTCGAAATTGATATAGATACTGACGCCGACGAGGCGGACGGCGTACGTCTGCGCGATCGTCGCGCGGGCCGTCGTTTTGCATTCGCACCCTAGGCGGGCTTGAGGTAGGGCCGGCGTCAATTTAGGCTTGGGCGAAGGAATTGAGTTGTTATGACGACTGCATCGAACCCTGTGACAAACGTAACGAACATCCCCAAGAGCGATCCGGCACATGACGTTCTGCACGCTGCCCGGCATCCGCTCGACACGTTCTTCAAGCCGAAGAATGTCGCCGTCATCGGCGCCACCGAGAATCCGGGTTCAGTCGGCCGAACGGTTCTCTGGAACCTGATCAGTTCGCCGTTCGGCGGCACGGTTTACCCGGTGAACCCTAAACGCCCCAGCGTGCTCGGCATCAAGGCCTATCCGAACATCGCCGCCGTGCCGGAGAAGGTCGATCTGGTCGTCGTCACCACGCCCGCCCCGGTTGTACCGGGAGTGATCCGGGAAGCCGTGGATGCCGGCGTAAAAGCCGCGGTCGTCATCTCGGCCGGTTTCAAGGAAATGGGCCCTCCGGGCATCGAGTTGGAACGGCAACTCCTGGCCGAGGCCCGTCGAGGCGGCATGCGCATCATCGGCCCGAACTGCCTGGGTGTGATGGCGCCCCTCAGCGGCGTGAACGCCACCTTCGCGGCGGGCATGGCCAAGCCGGGCAACGTGGCATTCCTTAGTCAGTCGGGCGCGCTGGCGACCGCAGTGTTGGACTGGAGCTTCGCGGAAATGGTGGGCTTCAGCGCTTTCGTTTCAATCGGCTCGATGCTGGACGTCGATTGGGGCGACCTGATCGACTATCTCGGCAATGATTCGCGCACGCAGGCGATCGTGATCTACATGGAATCGATCGGCCATGCCCGTTCGTTCATGTCGGCGGCGCGAGAGGTGGCCCTGAACAAGCCGATCATTGTCATCAAGGCCGGCAGAACCGAAGCCGCCGCCAAAGCCGCCGCTAGCCACACCGGTTCGCTGACCGGCTCAGACGAGGTTCTGGACGCGGCGTTCCGTCGCGTGGGCGTGCTTCGGGTCAATTCCATCTCCGAAGTGTTCAACATGGCCGAGATTCTCGCCAAACAGCCGCGCCCGCGAGGCCCGCGGCTGACGATCCTGACCAACGCTGGCGGCCCCGGCGTGCTGGCGACCGACGCCCTGGTGGGCTCGGGCGGCGAATTGGCCGCCATTTCGGAGCAGACGTTCAAGGAACTCAACGACTTCCTGCCGATTCACTGGAGCCGAGCCAATCCCGTGGATGTGCTGGGCGACGCCGGCGCTGACCGTTACGCCAAGAGCCTGGAAATCTGCGCCAAGGACCCGAACAGCGACGGCCTGCTGGTGGTGCTCACGCCCCAGGCCATGACGGAATCAACGCAGACCGCCGAACATCTCAAGCCTTACGCCAAGGTCGAGGGCAAGCCGGTGCTGGCGAGTTGGATGGGCGGACCGATCATCAAGGCCGGCGAGGACATCCTCACCCGCGCCGGCATCCCCACTTTCGCCCATCCGGATGATGCGGCGAGGGCGTTCTGCTACATGTGGAAGTACAGCTATCTGTTGCGGGGGCTTTATGAAACGCCGACCGCCGCCACCGCCGCCGCAGAGGACGGCATCGACCGCAAGAAGGCCGCCCAGATCATCAGCCAGGTGCATGCATCCGGGCGCACCCTTCTGACTGAGGCCGAAAGCAAGCAACTGCTCGCGTCCTACGGCATTCCGACGGTGGCGACACACATCGCCGCCACGGAAGCCGAGGCGGTCAAGGCCGCCGGACAGATCGGCTTCCCGGTCGTGCTGAAACTCTACAGCGAGACCATCACGCACAAGACCGACGTCGGCGGCGTGCTGCTGAATCTCCAGGACGAGGAGGCCGTCAAGGCCGCCTTCCGCTCCATCGAAAAGTCGGTCTCGGAAAAGGCCGGCAAGCAGCACTTCCAGGGCGTGACCGTCCAGCCGATGGTGAAGCTGAGCGATGGCTACGAGATCATCCTGGGCTGCTCGCCCGATGCGCAATTCGGCCCCGTCCTGCTGTTCGGCATGGGCGGCCAGCTTGTCGAGGTCTTCAAGGACCGCGCCCTGGGCCTGCCGCCGCTCAACGCCACGCTCGCCCGGCGTATGATGGAGCAGACCAAGATATACAAGGCCCTCAAGGGCGTCCGCGGCCGCAAGCCGGTCGACCTGGACTTCCTGGAGCAGATCATGGTTCGCTTCAGCCAGCTCATCTCCGAGCAGCGGTTCATCAAGGAGCTGGACATCAACCCCATGCTGGCGTCGGCCAGCCAGATCGTCGCCCTGGATGCCCGCGTGGTCCTGTATGAGAAGGATGCGCCTGACGAGAAACTTCCGAAGCTGGCAATCCGGCCCTATCCGGTTCAATACGTCGAGCCGTGGACGCTCAAGGACGGGACGAAGGTGACGATCCGCCCGATCCGTCCCGAGGATGAACCGCTGATGGTGAACTTCCACCAGGGCCTCTCCGAACGCAGCGTGCGCCTTCGCTATTTCCACCCGATGAAATTGGGCGTGCGCGTCACGCACGAACGGCTGGTGCGCACGTGCTTCAACGACTACGACCGCGAAATGGCGCTCGTGGCCGAGCGCCGCGATGAAACCGGCGGACGCGAGATTCTGGCCGTTGCCCGGCTCAGCAAGCAGAACTGGAAAAACACGGCCGAGTTCTCAATCCTGGTCAGCGATGCTTGGCAGAATCGCGGCCTGGGCACCGAACTGCTGCGAATCCTGCTCGATGTGGCCCGCACCGAGAAGCTGGCGCGTGTCGAGGCCAACATGCTGCCCGAGAACGTCGAGATGCAGCACGTCTCCGAGAAGCTGGGATTCAAGCTGCGACGCGCAATCGACGAACCCATGGTTCGAGCAGTGATCGTGCTGTAGCGCGGCACCCAATCCAGGACCGTGATTCTCTTGAAAGGCGTGAGGCTATCCTCTCGCCTTTCTTTTGCGCGCCGAGCTGTCGGATCAGGGGCCTTCCGGAAATAATGTCTCGGGCGGCGTCTTCATGATGAAACGGCCAGTTATGGGCAAACTCGGACCGGCGGAACTCGGCGAATTGTTCGAGGCGCACGCAGCGCGGCTGACGCTGTACGCGCGGCAGTGGCTCGACCTCGCCCCGGCCGAGGATGCCGTCCAGGAAGTGTTCCTGAAGCTGGCGGCGATTGGCATCGAGCCGCGCGATGCCAGGGCATGGCTCTATCGGGCGGTGCGCAACGCCGCGATCAGCGCCATGCGATCGCAGAGCCGGCGGGCCCGGCGCGAGCGGGAGGCCGCGGCGCAGCGGGAGACCTGGTTTGAACCGAATCCCGCCCGGCTCATCGACGCCCAACAGGTCCAGGAAGCTCTAAGCCATCTGCCCGCGCAGCAGCGCGAGATCATCGTCCTGCGGATCTGGGCCGGAATGACGCTCGCGGAGGTGTCGGCCACGGTCGAATTGCCCCTGTCCACCGTCCATGACCAGTACCGCGCCGCCCTCAGGGCCGTACGTGAAAGGATGGATTCGCCATGTTCGACGAACAGCACCTGAATTCGGCCGACCGAGAGCTGGAATCGACGCTGCGGTCGCTGTCGCCTCGGGCGGCGGGGTCGAGCCGCGATGAACTGATGTTCCGCGCCGGCCGGCAGTCTCTGCAGCGAAGCGTGCGGCTGTGGCAGGGCTCGACGGCAACGCTGGCAGCCATGGTGCTGGTGGGCCTCATCGTGCGGCCCTGGCCGGCCCAGCAGGGCGCCGCCCCGCAACTCGTGGAGCATGCCACGCCGCCGCGCCCCGGCCCGCAAACCCCGATCACAACAACCCCCGATGCCAAGTTGTTCGACCTGGCCCGGCCGACCTACCTCGTCCAGGTCGAGGCCCTCATGGAACATGGCCTCAGCGCCATGCCCATCGACAAGCCGCCTGAGATGCCGCGCCAGGATCTGCGGCAACTGCTGGAGATGAGCCCCCGCGAAATCGGCGGGCCCGCGATTCTGTGGAGTCGATCCAAGCCAAATGGAGGCCGGTCATGAGATATCCGTACCTCGCGTTGACGCTGTTGATGCTGACGCCGGCCGCGCTGGCGGCCCAGGCGAAGGCCCCTCCCCAGGGGCCCAGGGTCGTGCGGCTGGCCATCACCCCCGCGCCCGAGCCAACGCCCGCCATGAAGTGGCGGCTGCTGCCGCCGCCGGCCGAGGTCGATCAGGGCAACGCCGCCCTTCTCTACCTCACGGCCATCCAGCTCTCCGAAGAGTTGAAGAAGAAGGAAGATGCCATCGACAGCCTGCTCGAACAGCCGCCGGGGGCGCTGGATCCGGGCGAGGTTCGCGCAACCGGCCTGGCCCGCACCCACTCGGCGATGCGCTACTGTGAGCTGGGCGCGCGTCGCTCCGACTGCGACTGGCAGGTGCCCTTCCGCGAGGAGGGATACCGGGTCCTGTTCCCCCACCTGACCGACATGCGCTGGCTGGCCCAGCTCGTGGCGCTCAACGGAAGGACCGCCCTCGCAGAGCGAGACTTCAACAGCGCCATCCGGGGCCTTCAGACCGGCTTTGCCATGTCCCTGGACGTGAACGAGGGCGGCATGGTCATTCACTCGCTGGTTACAACCGGCATGGCGAGCCTGCATCTCCAGACCGTCGAGCAGTGGATCGGCCTGCCCGATGCGCCCAACCTCTACTGGGCCCTGGCCGACCTGCCCCGCCCTATGGCCAGTCCCATCCAGGCGATGGAGAACGACCGCCTCTGGCTCAACTACACCTTCCCGCAGCTCAAGCAGGCCCGCGAAGGGCGACTGTCCAACGAGGAATTCGGCCGGATGATGGACCAGGCCATGCAGACGATCCACGGCCCCTCCGCCGACCGCCCGCCGCTCGAGAGCCTGGCCATCCGCGTGGTGCTCGCGAAGTACTACCCCCAGGCCAGGCAGTATCTTGCCGGCCGCGGCTACTCGCCCGAGCAGATCGAAGCCATGCCGGTGAGACAGGCGCTGGCAATCTTCTTTCTCGACTCCTACGACCAGTGGTATGACGAGATGAGCAAGTGGGCGCGCCTGCCTTACTGGCAGGCTAACCAGGGCATCGCCCGGTTCGATCAGAAGCTGCAGGAAACCGCCAATCGCGCGGACTCGCCGCCGCTGGTCATGCTGTTCCTGCCTTCCCTGTCGCGTTTCCAGATGCAGACGGCGGTGCTGGACCGCAACATCGCCATCCTGCAGTGCGTGGAAGCGATCCGAGCCTATGCCGCCTCGCACGACAGCGCGTTCCCGAAGTCGCTGGACCAGATCACCGACACGCCCGCGCCCATCGACCCGCTGACCGGCAGGCCCTTCATCTATCGCGTCGAAGGCGACACCGCGGTGATCGTGTCGGCCAGTCCGAGACCCGACACGCCCAAATGGGGCGTGCGATATGAACTGACGATCCGCAAATAGACCACCCACAGGCACAGCAGCACGGGAGGCAGTCATGCACAGGTACATTCCATTGACGGGCATCTTCATCCTGGCGCTGGTCTCCAGCGCACCCGGGGCGCGGCAGGACATCGACACAACTATCCTCAGGTATGTCCAGGATCAGACCATCTTCGTAGCGCACCTGGACCTGACCGCCGTCGACGCCTCCCAGGTCGACAAAGTGCTGGTCAAGTGGCTGGATGCCGGCGTCATTCCCGCCCGGGAGCGGCAGGCGATGCTGGCCGAACTTCGACAGGGCATGGCCCAGTTTCGGTTGATGTCCGACACATTTCAAAAGGCCGGAGGACGGCACCTGATCCTCTACACGAGCGTCACCGATATCCCGCTCACTCCCGGCTTCGTCATAGCGCCGATCGAACAAGGCGCTGACGGGCGGAAGATGGCTGAGATGATGCTTGGCGCCTGGCCCGCCAGGCCCAAGCCGGTGACGGAGGTGATGGATGGCGTCGTTTTCCTCGGGACCGCCGACCAGTTGCAGCAGGTGAAAGCGGCAAAGCCGGCCGACCGGCCAGACGTGCGCACATCGCTCGCCGCAACCAACGGCATGGCCATCCGCGGCGCATTTGCGATGCCGGCCGACGTACGGCGGGCCATCGAGGAACTGCTCCCCGCCCTGCCCAGGGAACTGGGCGGCGAGCCCGGAGCCGTCTACGCGCGTGGCATCCGATGGATTAGCGGCGGAATAGCGACCAAGGACAGGATCTCCGCCACCGCCATTCTGCAGGCGGCCGACGCGCAGGCCGCCAAGGCTATCGCGGACCTGCTCGGCAAAGTCGTCCGGCTTGGCATGGAGGAAGGGAGGGTGCCCCACGACGCGCGCCAGACTTTGCTGAAGGCCATGGATGACACCCTCCGCGTGCGCCAGGATCAACTGGTGGCCACGGCGGGTGAAGATGACATATCGGCGCTTCTCAAGGCGCTTGCCCCATCCCTGAATGTGGCGAGGGAACGCGCCACGCGCGTGCAGTCGGCCGCCAACATCCGCCAGATGCTTCAGGGCATCATGCTGTATGCCAGTGATCGCGAGGGAGCCTGGCCCGCGAAGCTCGATGAACTCATCAACGCGGTCGATCTGCACCCGACGGTTCTCAAGAACCCCCGGCGGCCCGACGCCGAGAATCCGTACATCTACGTCAAGCCCGCCGATCCCCGGAAAGTCACACCCCGGGACATCGTGATCTATGAGGCGCCGGAAACGGTGACCGAAGGTGTGAATGTCGGCTTCGGCGATGGCCACGTTGAGTGGATGACGATCGATGCATTCCAGAGCGAACTCCAGAAGCAACGGAAGCCGTAACTCCAACGTCGCACACGGCCCTTCCCGGCCCGCCCGGAGAGGCTTTCTCGCTTCTTAGCCCTGCTTCGCCACGCGATCGAGCAACTGGCCATACTGGGCGGCGATCGGCAACTCGGCGTCAGCGGTGATCAAACCGGCGATGCTGGTCATCGAGGCGTGTTCGCTCGTCTCCGACAGGCAGAAGACCCCCGCACGCCGGCGGCCGTGAATGGCGTCGGCAAGCGTGTATTCGACGGTGAAGACGCACAGATGCCGTGCATCCCGCCGGCCGTAGATAAGGTCGGCCACACGCAGATCAAACGCGCCGGCAATGGGCAGTTGTTGCTCGAAACGCCGGGCCAGCCTGAACAGATCCCGCTGGGCAAATCTCATCTGGTGCTGTTGCGCGAGCAGGCGCAGCGCGGACTTGCGCGATCGGCGCCGCAGGGCATGCACGCCCATAACCAGAGCGGTCAGGCCGGCCATCAGCGACAGGAAGAACGCGGGTGTCATCAGAACGGCAGCGGTGGAATCGGGATAGAGCCCGGATTGATCGGCTTGATGCGCTCTCTCGCCTCGTCGGCCTTCTGCCTGGCGTCATTCGCCCCGGTGTCATCGGGCTTCTTCGACGGGGGAGCGGCCGGTCCCGGCTGCGGCGCAACTGGCTGCGCCTGCGGTTCGGCAGGTGCGGGCTGTTGGTCGACCACCTGGTCCTCCGGCTTCTGCCAGGGCAGCTTGAACTCAAAGCCGTATTTCGGCTCGACGGCAATCAGCCCCTGGCCAATCCACGCCAGTACATCGCGGAATAGCGGATCCTGCGGGCCGCGAAACGCCGGGGTCCAACCCTGCACATCCGGGTGATCCAGTTCGGCAACGTCACGCGGCAGCCCCAATTGCAGGATGGCCGACTTATCCGGATTCGTGCGATCGATCAGCGGCACGCGCGCTCCCGAGCCATCCTTCATGGCGTATCGGGTCAGGAAATAAAAGTTGGTGTAGGTGACGATGTCGTTGTTCGCGGGGCTGTACAGGACGAAATCGCCCGAATTCTTCCCGCCGTGGCAATTGAGCGTGGCACAGCCCTTGAGCAACGTCGGCTGAATTCGCATCTTGAATGCGCGAAGCGCAGGCGGATCGACCACGATCTTCACATCTTTCGCCATCTCCGCGGTGCCCTCGTGGAGAATGGCCTGCGCCTGCCCGAATGGCGGTGTGCGGGCAAACACCGCCGGAACGATGCCCCTGGACTCGGCGAATCGGCGGGCCACGTCGTTCTCCAGACGTACGATGACGACCTCGTTGTCGCGCAGTTCCTTCTGACGGATGATGTTGACCTGGTCAGCGTTCAGCAGGTGGCGATCCTTCGGATTGATCAGCAGGCTGGCCGCCGGCGTGGTGGGGGCGGGCTTCGGGTTGTTCTTGTTGCGCTCCCATACGATCGCCCGCTCGACCGCCTGCCGGAGCATGACCGCCTGGGCGTTGTTCGGATCGATCGCCAGCGCTGCCTCGACCTCCTTCAGCGACAGATCGTACGCCTTGTTGTCATAAAGCCATCTCGCGAGCTCCATATGAGCGGGTGCGCCCGCGCCTTTCGGCAGTTCCTTCAACCTTGCCTGGTAGGCCTCCTGGACGTTCTCAGCGTACATCACGCTTGCCACGTCGGACCTGGGCAGCGTGATCGTTCCGCCTCGAAGTCGAATGGTGACGCCGTCGCCACCCTCGGTAATGTCCCCCTCAATGCTCCGCCCGTCTTTGGTCTTCACCACGCCTTGTTTGCCCAATGCCAGCGGCACGCAAAGGGCTAGCAGCACTACGGTTAGCAACACGCGTTGAACCATGGGAAAATGCCTCCTCGGCAAGCGACCGACATCCGGCACCCATCCTATGAACACGGCCGGGCGGTAGCAAGAGTAATCATCGCTCGAATAGGGCCCAAAGCCAGGCCGGCCATGGCCATGGCCCGCTGATTCCACAGCCATCCGATACACCCCAACCGCCCCCACTCAGTGCGAATTCAAGCCGCCGATCCATACCCACGCCCACCCATGAATCCGTTCCCCCCAATCGCTCCGCCTTCCCCCTGCCCATAAATAAAACAATTATTAAATGTTCATGCGACTATTCCCTGTCCTCCAGCGTATAATACGACATACCGCCCGCCCGCAATCCCGCCCCCGCCAAGTGCGGCATGACTGGCAGGCTCAGTACAACCAGCGAAAGGAGGGGAACCCCATGCCGCCGTTCATCCATCAGTCACATGCATCTGTGAGCATCTGTGCCACATCCGTGGCTCGCTTCTTCCCTGCCCAAAACGAACCCAACCAAACCCAAGCCAAAACCCCTCTGGCACTACTGAAAACGCACTTTCTCCCCCTTCACCCCCATGCAAAACTGCAAAACAAACCCACCATTCG
>CAZMXI010000035.1:6565-32157 GCA_964570205.1 uncultured Tepidisphaeraceae bacterium | reverse complement strand
GTCGCCAATGGCGAACGGCACGTTCAGTATCTTCGCCAGCGTGCGCGCCAGCAGCGTCTTGCCACTGCCAGTGGGTCCGATCAGCAGCACGTTGCTCTTGTCCAGCTCGACATCGCTACCGGCCTGGTCGCCGCGCTCCGTCAGGCTCAGTCGCTTGTAATGGTTGTGCACCGCGACCGAAAGGGCCTTCTTGGCGTATTCCTGCCCGATCACATACTGGTCGAGGTATTCCTTGATCTGCCGGGGCGCCGGGATGGTGTTGAACAGCGGCTGGGCGCTGGTCAGCTTGCGTTTTTCCTGGCGGATGATGTTGTGCGCCAAGTCGACACAGTTAGCGCAGATGTACACGTCGGACGGGCCTTCCACCATCGGGCCGACATCACGCGAAGATTTGCCGCAGAAGGAGCATGTGGTCACGCGTCGTCCTCTGAATCCCGCGCCGCCGGGATTGTTGCCCGGGTTGTTGGGTCCGCCGTTCCCGGTGCGATTGGAACTTGCCATCGACTCGCCTTCCTCACGGGGGCGGATATCCCGCCACCCTGGTACAAATCGCCCGGCAGCGCCACCGGGCCCTCAACGCATGTCTTCTGACCTATCGTCTTGCCTCGCCGCGCAAGCCACCACGCCCCGCCGCCGGCGCGCCTTGTTCATCATCGGCACAACCACGGCCCGGCGTCCTTTTTTCAACCAGGTTTGCGGGGGCCGGCCGGCCTCTTCATGGCCGCCACCATCGTCTCGACGGCGCGATCGTACTCTTCCTTCGTAAGCTGTCCGCTCTGATGCAGGCGCCTCAGCTCGTCCAGGGAAAAACCGGCGGCCGTCGGCTCGTCGGACCGCCGCACGTACCGCTTCATCCACGAGACCGCCAGGAAACCAACCAGCGCCACCACGATCAGTACGAATGACCAGACGTAGATAACCGTGTAGTCGGTGGCCGCCATACCAGCTTCAGACCCGTGAATGTGCCTCAAAGATGCTACGATGGGGTCACCACCGGGTCAATCGCAAAACACAGGGTCAACCGGCACTTACGGGTCCGAATAACCGCGGTTTCCCAGTACTGTCGCCCTTGTCGTTCTAGTTTGCCCTCATTCACGTCTGATCCCCGGACGGAAGGCGCGGCGGCGACCCTCGTATCTATCGCCGCTCGACTTATAATGAGCGCATGAGCAAGCGGAATCAGACGCCGCCCAAGAGCTTTGAGGATGCCTTCAACGAGCTTCAGGCGATCGTTGAGAAGATCGAACGCGGCGACATCGCCCTGGAGGAGAGTCTTCAGAAGTACGAGCGCGGGAACTACCTCATCCAGCACTGTCTCGGCATCCTCGGCTCGGCCGAGAAACAGATAGAACAGATTTCCCGCTCTCAGGATGGAGCCCTGAAAACCGCGCCCCTGGCCGAAACTCAGGAACAGACCTGACCCAGAGACCACGCCTCCACGCAACGCCAATGGCGACTGTGCCCTCCCAATCTCTGGCAGAAGGAATCCTGGCCGCTGATGCCCGGGCGCTGGCGGATCATTTCCGCACTATCCTGGTCCGCTATCGTGAGGCCCCGGCACGTTTAATGGAATCGATTGCCTACAGCCTGCTCGCCGGCGGCAAACGGCTGCGGCCAGCGCTGGTCCTGGAAACCAGTCGCATGCTGACCGGCGGCACTGTCCCAAGCTCAGCGTTGGCGGCTGCCGCTGCCGTCGAGCTGGTCCATACCTTCTCTCTGGTTCATGATGACCTGCCGGCGATGGACAACGATGATTTGCGTCGCGGTCGGCCGACCAATCACAAGGTATTTGGCGAGGCCCTGGCCATACTTGGCGGCGATGCCATGGTGACGATCGCCTTTGAACTGCTCGCGACGGATGCCTCGCCCGTCCTCGCAGCACGCCTGGTGCGAGAACTGGCGGCCGCTGCCGGGCCTGAAGGCATGATCGGCGGGCAGGTTCTGGACATGGAAGGCGAGCATAAACATCTGCGGTTACTGGAACTTAAAGACCTTCATCGCCGTAAGACCGGAGCCCTGTTGATGGCATCGTGCCGCATGGGCGCGATCGCCGCCGAGGCGGACGAGCAAGCCTTGGTCGCCGTGTCGGACTTTGGCCGACACCTGGGTTTGGCGTTCCAGATTGTTGATGACATTCTGGATGTCACCTCAACACCCGATCGGCTCGGCAAGGCCACGGCAAAGGATGTCCAGCGCGGCAAGAATACCTATCCCGGGCTGATCGGGCTGGAGGAGAGCCGGGACCAGGCCCGCCGGGAGCTCGCTGCGGCGCTGGAGGTCTTTGAAAGCTTCGGTTCGTCGGCCGATGGCCTGCGGAGCCTGGCTTGCTTTGTGGTGGATCGAACCATGTGATCGGTACGCGTTAACCAGTCCACAACATGGACGTTCATCGGGCCGAGCGATATAAAGGACTGTTGGCGTGCTGTTTACGCGGATTTCAGCGAACGTCCGGGCCAGCGAGCCCTGCGTTGTGATTGTCGCGATGGGCAAGCCAGGTCTGGGCCCCAATAATGCAGGGTCAGGTTGTTGCCGCTCCCGGGTTGCTTTCACTTAGCGTCAGTCGCCCGATCGGTATAAGGAGTTCAGGATGAGTTCCGTTCTGGATCGGATTTCCAGTCCCGCGGATCTGCGCAAGCTGTCGATGGACGAGCTGGGCGCGCTCTGCACCGAAATCCGCCAGCGCGTTTTTGATGCGGTCTCCCGCAACGGCGGGCACCTTTCCAGCAACCTGGGTGTTGTGGAACTGACCATCGCCCTGCACTATGTGTACGATTTCGGGCCTTATCCTTTGGGACCGGACCGGCTGCTATGGGATGTGGGGCACCAGTGTTATGTCCACAAGATGTTGACCGGTCGCGGTCGGTTGTTTGAGACTCTGCGGAAGAAGGGATCAGTCAGCGGTTTTCCATCGCCCCTGGAGTCGGCTTATGATCTGTTTGCCACCGGCCACGCGGGTACGGCCATCAGCACCGCCATCGGGGTGGCGAGGGGCGATGCGCTGCTCAAGCGCAACTCGAACGTGGTTGCGGTCGTTGGCGATGGCTCAATCGTCAATGGGATGGCGTTCGAGGGTTTGAACACCGCGGGCACGCTTAACCGGCAACTGCTCATCGTGTTGAATGACAACGGGATGAGCATCAGCCAGCCGCAGGGGGCGCTGGCCGCCTACCTGGAGCGCATCCGCATCAGCAGCACGTACCAGGAGGCCAAGCAACTGGCGCAGAAGCTGTTCGGCAAGCTGCCGGGGGGCGTTGGGCAGACCATTGAGTCGGTGCTGCATCATGTGAAGGAAGGTCTGAAGAGCGGGATCTGGCCGGGGCAGATATTCGAGTCGCTGGGGATCAAGTATCTTGGTCCGGTGGATGGGCACGACGTGCCGGGGCTGATCAACACGCTGGGGGAGATCAAGCACGTCAATGGTCCGGTGCTGCTGCACGCCAAGACGGTCAAGGGCAACGGTTACGAGATCACCTGCGAAGAACCCACGAAGTTTCACAGCCCACCGAGTTTCAAGGTGGAGGGGTGTCGGGTGGAACTCAAGTCCAGCGGCGGGCGACCGTGGACGACCGCCTTCGCCGACGCCCTGATCGCCCTGGCGAAGCGTGACGAACGGGTCGTGGCGCTGACGGCGGCCATGCCGGATGGGACCGGTTTGAGCCAGTTCGGGAAGGCGTTCCCGTCGAGATGTTTCGACACGGGGATCACCGAGGGCAATCTGGTCGGGATTGCCGCGGGCATGGCCAAGGCGGGCCTTCGGCCGGTGGCGGCGATTTACTCCACATTCGCTCAGCGCGCCTTCGACCAGCTCTGGCAGGAGGTGGCACTGAATCATCTGCCGGTGGTCGTCTGCATGGATCGCGCCGGATTCGTGGGCGACGATGGGGCGGTGCATCATGGGTTCATGGACCAGTCGTTCCTTCGGCCGATTCCAGGCATGGTGCTGATGGCGCCCAGCGACGAGGCGGAGCTCAGCCGATCTCTGTCGCTGGCGATGAGCCTGGATGGGCCCTGCGCCATTCGGTACCCGCGCGACAGCGTGCCGGCGTGCAATTTCGAGGATGCGATCGACGACGACCTTCGGCCGGCAGCGCGGCAGGCGTGGCAGGTTGGCCGAAGCCGCCTGCTGCGCGACGGTGCTGACGCGACGATCATTGTGTATGGGGCACTGGCTCAGCACGCGATGGCGGCCGCCGAGGAACTGGAGGCCGATGGCCTGTCGGTGGGCGTGATCGATGCGCGTTTCTGCAAGCCGCTGGATGGCGAGATGCTGGTGCGCGTTCTTGGCGGCAGGCGTCCGGTCATCACGGTCGAGGACCATTCCCTTCAAGGCGGGTTCGGGTCGGCCGTGCTGGAGCACGCCGTGTCGCACAACCTGCCGACGTCGGGCATCGTGCGTCTTGGCATACCCGATCGCCTGATCGGCCACGCCACCCGCGCCCAGCAGTTGGCGGAAGTGGGGCTTGATGAGCAGGGCATCGCCCGCGCGGTGCGGAGCGCGGTCGGCGCTGCCCCCGCTTTGACCAGCGCACACACACTGTCAACATAAGCCTCTGGCAGCATCACCCTGCTTTCAGCGCACGAGAAGACCCTCGACCACAGGGCCGAGGGTCTGGAAATCACAGAAAAACCGGATCAGGCCACGCGGCGGCGGATAGCGCGAATCGCGCCAAGCCCGCCCAGCAGAGCCATGCCAGCCCAAGCGGCCGCGGGCACCGGGACGGCGGTCACTGTGCCGGCGACGATCAAGCCGGACGGATTATCCGCGGGTGTGCCCTGCGGCAGCCCGTTGAAGACGGTGAACTCAAGGGCGCTGGGGCTATTGGCCGCGCCGCTCACCGCGAAGATATACTTGAAGCTGTACACGTTGTTCGGGATTGCCAGACCTTCGCCGCCGTTAACGACGGAAGCTTCAAACAGGGTCACGTTCCCGAGCATGATTTTCGTGATCGCGTTGTCGCTGGAGAACTTGGCGTCCAGTTCATAGACGCCCGGATCAAGGTTCAGCGCGGTGCTGTAGACGTAGGTTCCATCCGGCACCGTGCCATAGTTGACATTGTTCACACCGATCCACTTGGCGCCAGCGGCCACCAGGGTGGTGTTCCATGCGGGGTGGGTCGGGCTGATGACGACGGCGGGGGCCTGGTTGACGGTCCAATCCGCCACGCCCGTCGAGATATTGACGGAGTTAGCCGAGGCACTGACGGTCACCATCGCCACGGCGGCCATGGCAAACAGAAGATTCCTCATGATACTTCTCCTCTCCCGCGGGACTATCCTGGCCGCAGGGACTGAACGCTGGGCTTACGCGGATGAAACACATGTTCACCGCTCACCCTGGTGGCTTAATGGTCTATCACTTCCGGGCCGGTGCCCGTGCGCGCCTCTCAGGCGCGGAACATGACCCTGCGGATGCCAGATTGCACCATTGTGCGCCCAACCGAAAAAGGAACCCGCAGGAGCCCTCTCACCTTTACATATGTACATCACGGCTGGTCGAAGTCAAACGCAAACCGACAGCAATGAGTGCGGCCATGCGAAGGTTTGCTGTCCAACGTGATTCAGGGCGTCGCTCACGCCCGCAAGCGACGACGCGCGTGGGCGCCGCCAACCACGGCCAGCATTGCCAGCCCGCTCCACGCGGCCGACGGCACAGGGGCGGCGTTCGCACCGTCCACGGTCACGCCACCCAGCGAGTAATCGGACTTGGCATTGGGGTCAAGAAAACCATTTCCGCCCAGGACGGTGAACACGAATGCGGTGCCTCGGAACGGCTGGGCGAAATGGATCGTGGTCGGGTCCGTCGCCAATCCTGGAAAATCCCGGTGTTCGCCGGCCTGATTGAAGACGCGTACGCCATCCGAGCCGTTGGAGTCGACGCGAGTGATCAAAGCGCTCAGCATTTCGACTTCCGTGGCAAAGTCCAGGCGAAGGAACTCGTTCAGGCCGAGACCATCCACTTCATAGGCGGGATCGTTGTTGATGAGGCTGCCGGTGCCGTTGACGCCAAGACCGTCGGCCGACTGCGTGACCAGGCGGGAATTGCCGAAAAGGAAGTCAAACGGGTCAATGACCGTTGATTCATAGGCCGACACCGATACCTGCGTCGGCCCGGCACCAAAGGTCGCCGGCGCGGCCGGTCCTGCGCCCGCAAAATCGTAGCTGACCGTTCCAGCCTCCGCTGGAGCGACCGCGACGATGCAACTCAACGCCGCCGTGGCACAAACGCCCAATAGCCCTTTTTGCATCACATTTCTCCCTACTCTCCGTCTCCAGAACTGCAAACGAAGAAGACATCCACGAGCCCCGGGACCGCGGAAACGCTCCTGGCACGCGTCAGGCTCATTGCTATACACGAGACGGCGTCACCCAAGAGGGACGCGGTACTCTATTTGGTTATGGCTTGTTTTACCCTGGCACACCACCCACACTGGCGGCAGGTAGACTTCGCCCATTCACAATCTCAACGCCACCAAAAATGTAAACTGCGGCCGGCCAAAGTCAATAGAAATCCGAAAGCATTACGCATCGCGAATATGTTGCTTTTCGTACGGAAAAGGAGTGATTTGAACGTCGTTGCCGGCGTACGGCGGTCTGCTGGCGCATCATCTCCGAATCGCCCGCTTCGCCGGACCTGACTCGGACGGTATGATGTGCCCGCCAACATCGGAAGGAACCACGCGCTATGGCAGAGATCTCGATCGTACAGGCGTTCAAGGGGCAGTTGCCGCTGGAGTCGCAGGTTACCATCAAGGGCTGGGCGCGCACCCGGCGCGATTCCAAGGCGGGTTTTTCGTTCATTGCCGTGAACGATGGCTCGTGCTTCGACTCCATCCAGGTGGTAGCGCCGAGCGCGCTGCCGAATTACACATCCGACATTCTGCGCATCACCGCCGGGTGCTCGGTGATCGTCACCGGCAAGCTGGTGCAGTCGCAGGGCAAAGGGCAGAGTGTCGAAATTCAGGCCGATTCGGTGCGGGTTGTCGGGTTTGTGGACGACCCGGACACTTACCCCATTTCCCCCAAACAGCACAGCTATGAATATCTGCGCGAAGTCGCGCACCTGCGCATGCGGACCAACACGTTTGGCGCGGTGACGCGCGTGCGGCACGCGCTGGCGATGGCGGTGCACCGCTATTTCAGCGAGCACGGGTTCTGCTGGATTCACGCGCCGATCGTCACCTGCTCCGATTGCGAAGGCGCCGGTCAGATGTTCAAGGTCTCGACGCTGGATCTGGCCAATCCGCCGCGCACGCCCGAGGGAAAGGTGGACTATTCGCAGGATTTCTTCGGCAAGCAGGCGAGCCTGACGGTTTCGGGGCAGCTTGAGGCCGAGACGTACGCCTGCGCCCTGAGCAAGGTGTACACGTTCGGCCCGACGTTCCGGGCGGAGAACAGCAACACCCCGCGGCACTTGGCCGAGTTCTGGATGGTTGAGCCCGAGGTGGCTTTCGCCGACCTGAAGGCCGACGCCGATCTGGCGGAGGATTTCCTGAAGCACATTTTCAGGTCGTTGCTGGAGCAGCGGCCGGACGACATGAAGTTCTTCGCTGACCGGATCGACAAGGACTGCATCAATCGCCTGGAGAAGTTCATCGGCTCCAGCTTCGAGCGAATGACCTATACCGATGCCGTGACAGCGCTCGAGAAAAGCGGCAGGAAGTTCGAGTTTCCGGTGCAGTGGGGCATCGATCTGCAGACCGAGCACGAGCGGTACCTGACGGAAGAGCACGTCGGTCGGCCGGTCGTGGTGATGGACTATCCCAAGCAGATCAAGGCGTTCTACATGCGAATGAACGACGATGGGAAGACGGTCGCGGCGATGGATGTGCTCGCGCCCGGCATCGGCGAGATCATCGGCGGCTCGCAGCGAGAGGAACGGCTCGATGTGCTCGATGCCCGGATGGATGAGATGGGTTTGGATAAGAAGGCGTATTGGTGGTATCGCGATCTGCGTCGGTACGGCACGGTGCCGCATGCGGGCTTCGGGCTGGGCTTCGAGCGGACGATCATCTACGCGACCGGGATGGCGAACATCCGGGATGTGATCCCGTTTCCGCGCACCCCGAACAACGCCGAATTCTGATCGGCCTTGCGGCAAATCCGGAAAACGAAACCGGCGGCCTCTGATTAAGGCCGCCGGCCCATTTCATCCCCGGACCGTTCGTGCGCACCGAGGTCACTTCTTCTGTCGCCACTCGCCATTCTTGAGTTTGAACCAGTAGCCTTTGGCCGCTTCCTTGTAGTATCGCTCGGCGTTCACCTGGCCGACCATCAGGGGCGTTTTCTGGTCGCTGTCCTTCGAGAGCAGCTCATACAGTTCCTTGCGGTCCGCGTTTTCCTCGGCCAGCAGCTTCTGGGCCCTGGCGTCGAGACTCTCCCTCGCTTCTGCGTAGCCATCCCACCGTTCGCCGATCTTGCCGTCGGCCTTGAGTTTCTCAACCGCCGCATAGCGCTTCTTGAAGCTGTCCCTCAGCTCGGCTTTTCGGTCGGCCGCGGCGGCGGCCACGCCCGCCAGCACTGCCATCAGTCCGATCATGCACGCCAGTCTGCCGGTCCATCGTTTCATAACGCCGCTCCCGTGTTGATGATGCCATTCTCGCCGCCGACCTGAGTGCGCGGCTGGGTCGTCGGCTGCTCCGGCTCGTCGGCAAAGTCGAAGAAGCTCTCCAGTTCGCGCTGGATCTGAATGCGGATGTTGACGTCCATAACGACGTGGATCGGCTTGCTGGGCGGCTCCACCTGCACCTTCACACAGCCCGGCGCCAAGAGCGCCAGCCCGATCATCCCGACGGTCCATGCTCTAGTTCGCATGCTTCTCCAGTTGCTCTTGAAGTTGACCCAGTGCGCCTTGCAGAAGCAGACCATGATTCAGCGCCTCTTCCAGACCGCGAAAGTTGATCGTAAAGCCGCCAATTTCCCGGTCGTTCTTGTGTCCCTTGCCGGCGATATGCACGCGGGCCACCACCGGCTCAAAGGGACCATCCAGCCTCAACAGGTCGAGTTTCAGCACCGTCGCCGAAACATCCTCCATCGCGACGATCAGGTCTCGCCTGTCCTTCGGCGCAATCTTGCCGGCATCCAGGGCGCTGCCGATCAGCGTCTCCGGCTCGCCAAACTGAAGCCGCACGCCGTCGGGCGTGGCATATAGAAAACCTTCATCCAGCTCAACCTGCGGGTTCGACCACTGTGTCCGCATCAGGCCGGCGACCCTTTTCTGCGGCCAGTGGACCCGCACCGGCAGGCGCCCATAAAGCACACCCTGCCCGGCCACCGTGCCTTCGATGAACGCGGACAGCACCTTGGACAAGCCCAGCCGATCCGCCGAGATATTCAGCGGGATGGATGGTTCGTCCAAGTCCAGCCGAAAAGACTGGACGTACAGGCTACCGTCGGCCCAGTCGAACTTCATACCTTCCAGATGGTACTTATCGACATCCTCGACTCTGAAAGTAAAGACACCGTTCGTGAAGGAGAGTTGGCCGACCTTTGCCTCCGCAACACGGATTTCATGCCCGCCCTGCGTTGTCAGGGGCGAGAAGCTGTCCAGGACGACCTTTCCGCTGATGCCCCTGGCCGAGCGCTTGGCCTTTTGATTCGCCACGCCGGCATCCTGCATCTCCAAGGTAATCAGCGGCGCCGGCCGACCCCCAATGAGCTTGACGGCCGCATCCAAGGCGAATGTCCCGGTGATCTGGTTGCCCTGGACCGCCGGCACCAGGGTTGCGATGGCGTTGGTGTCTTCGATTTTGAACCGCGGCGCCCGGGCGGTTAACTCACCGTTAAGCGTTGTCATGTCGATTCGCCCTGAGGCATCGAGTTCGCCGACGTCCTTGAGAAGCCTGGTCCTGGCGGTGAACCGGGCGACCATGTCGTGCAGGGCGGCTTCTCCGACGATGGGGGGCAACTTCGTCTGGCCATAGCGGACCGAATCGATGCGGAATTGTCCTGCCCGGCCATCGGCCGCGCCGAGGGTGATGGGGATATCCGCGACAATACCCGTGATTGCCAGTTCCGAGCCCCTGCTGACGGTGGTCTGGTCGAGGCCGATGCGGGTTTCGATGGCGGCGCCTCCGACCGTCATCGACGCCGCGCCGGAGAGGTCCAGCTTGCCTATCTTTGCCGAGACCGCGCCGAGCGTGGCCGAAACCGCCTCGGCAGCGTGCGCGGAGAACGTCACTCGGGTGGCGAAGCCCTGATCGGCGGGCTCCACGCGCACCAGCGGTTCAGCGCTGGCGGCGAGCAGCAGCTTCCACGGCTCAACCTTCAACGGTTGGTCCTCGGTTCCGCCAGCGATGGACTGCACAGCAATCTGCGAGCCATCGAGAGCATGGATGGTGACGGCATCAGCGCAGGCCTTGGCCGCAAGGCGCAGGGTGGCCGACAAATCACCGGCCGAGAGCCGGCCCTTGCCGGCATTCACGGCCACGGGCGGCAGCGTGACCGTCAACGACCTGGCGTTCAATTGCCACGGCCTGGCCTCGTCGGCCAGGTCAAGCGAGAAATCGGCGGGGGCGTCAGACAGAGCCACCTCGACCAGCGGCCTGGCTTGATCGGTCTTGCGGAACTCCGCCGGAACCTGGAGGCTCTGGACCTCGCTCACCCAGAACTCCGTGCCGGGCAGCAGTTTCGCCTGGGCGCCCTTGGCGGATGCCGTGCCTTCGAGGATGAGGCTTCCGCCCAGTCCCCGCAGTGTTGTGCCGCTGCCGAGCATCCTCAGGTCGCCGGATTTGAGCGATGCATGCACGGAGGCGGCCGCCCGCCAATCCGCCGGACGGCTCAGCGGCACCGTCAGGGTTGCGCTGCCGTCAGCGGTCGCCATGCCCAGCGCGCTGACATCCAGGCCTCGACCCAGCAGCGTTGTGACGAGCCACTGCGGCATCGAGCCGTCGATGCCGAAGCCGGCTTTGACGGTCAGGTCGCCCTGAGCCGGGAGGGGGAAAGGCGCCAGGAGTTGAAGGCTGCGGATCTTCCAGTAATTACCCTCGGCCAGGAAATCGGCGGAGAGCTGACTGCCGGTCGTGAATGCCTTGAGGGTGACGTTGCGGGCCAATTCGCCATCGATGATGATCCGGCTGGCGGACAGTTCGGCGTTGATGTCCGACAGCGCGAACGTTGCGTCAAATGTCGCATGGGCGAGAAAACCGAGGTCGGTTGCGGCGACACGGTGTCCCAAGACCTCGCCACCCAGGCGCAGCTTGTTGGCCGAGGCGGTGGCCGACAGCTTCCGGCCGATCTGGTCCTGTGTGAAACGGGCTTTGAGGTTCAGGTTGCCGCGCCCCAGCGCCGGTACATAGAGCGACAGCTTCGTCGGCACGGCGGCCGATAGCGCGCCGGTGTCGAGATTCGCGGCCTCCAGCGACAGGTCCACCTTGGTGGCGTCGCTGCTGAGGTTTCCGGTGAGTTGGGCCTGCGTGCCCTGGAGGCGAACCGCGAAATCCAAGGCCAGGTCGTCGCCGGGCTGATTGCGGATGGTTCCTTCGGCCGGCACCCACAGCCGATGCTGTTCCCAGATCAGGGCGAGCGTGGATGCGCGCAGCTCCACGCAGTCGAAAGGCAGAGACTTGCCGCCATCCTGGCTTCTCTTGATCTTCAGCGGGCCGAGGTCCAGCTTGCCATCCTGAAAGGACACCTGCACTTCAGCGCCGATTAGCCGGACTGCGTTAACTCGTCCTTTGAGCAGCGAGGCGAGCGTGTAATCGACGGTGATCGCCCCAATTCGGCCGGGCTGGCCTGGGCTGAGGATCACGTTGTGCAAATCGGTGCTGAAGAAGGAGGCGTTCCGCACGGTGAACTGCACATTCTCGATGCCGATGCCGGCCAGTGCGAGAGAGACAGCCTTGCGGACGACCAAAGGCAGCAGCAGCACCTGGATGGTCAAGACAAGGGCGACTGTCGCGATGAGGACCTTTAGAACGCGGGCACTCCATTTTCGAGCGGACGCCCACCCCATTCGGGGGTGCTTCTCTTTTTCCGGGTCGGGTTGTTCTTGGGGCTCTACCATCGGTAATTCGGCTTACGAAAATGCGAATAGGGGCATCGAAAGTATCGTAAGATTATGACATAGTCCATAAGATATGGGCTTGCATCAATTTACAGCCATTCTGGGGCGGCGGTGAGAGTGGCTCGCCCGAAATTCTGGAAAAAAGCCTGCCGCGAAGACACAAACGATTTGACAACTACTTTGGATCAAAGTAGATAAATCGACAGGACGAAGGATTAATTTTTCCTGAAGATCTTTCGAACCCGGTGCCGATAATCATCGTACCAACGATGCGAAGTGTTTCTCCCCTCCTTGCCCCGTAGGTCTCACCCACGCCTACGGGGTCTTTTTTTTGCCTGTTGCTTGCGCTGGGCACCCCCTGCGACATTTTGTCTGATTTTGGGGCGGTGGCCATCGCGGGCGTCGGTCTCGGGCGACTGGCACGAAGGCGCGGCGTGGCATAAAGTGCTTCGATGAGCCAGATTAAAGTTGGGCTGATTGGCGGATCTGGGTTAGGGGCGATGCTTGGATCGCAAACCAATGGCGTGATTCATGAGGTCAAAACGCCTTTCGGCAGACCGAGCGATGCGATTGTCGAGACCGAGTGGCATGGATTGCCGCTGCTGTTTCTTTCGCGCCACGGGCCGGGGCACACGCTGAACCCGACGCAGGTGCCCAGCCAGGCGAATATATTCGCGCTGAAGCAACTCGGCTGCACGCACATCCTGGCCAGCGGTGCTGTGGGGAGTCTGCGGGATGAGTTCAGTCCTCGCGACCTGGTGATTCCCGATCAGATTATTGACAAGACCGGCAGGCGGGCGGGCACGTTCTTCGAGGGCGCGGCGGTGCATGTGGAGTTTGCGGAACCATTCTGCCCGGTGCTCCGTCAAATCCTGATTGAAGCCGGCAAAACCATCGCCGGCGGGCCGGTGGAGCACGGCGGCGGATTCGCGGTGCATGAACGCGGGTGTTATGTGTGCATGGAAGGCCCGGCGTTTTCGACGCGGGCCGAGAGCCTCATGCATCGGCTGTGGGGCGGCGACCTCATAGGAATGACGGCCATGCCCGAGGCGAAGTTGGCGCGGGAGGCCGAAATCAGCTATGCGCTGGTTGCGCTGGTGACGGACTACGATTGCTGGCGGAGCAAGCCGGCCGGTGCGGCGGAGGCCCATACGGACAAGGCGGCGCTTCTGAAGGAGATCATCGCCAACCTTCAGGCGGCGACGGAGAATGCGATCGCGGTCATGCGGCGGGCGGTGGCACTGCTGGCCGAGCGACGTGAGAGCCTGCCCGAGTCGCCGGCGCATCGGGCGCTGGAGCTGGGCATCTGGTCGGACAAGCGGCGGATTGCCGCCGAAGAGGTGCAACGTTTGGCCCCGCTGTGGATCAAGTACTTTGAAGGTTCGTGACGCGCCGTTTCCGAGTTCAGGGTTCAGTCTCCTGGTGCAAGAGCGAACCGGAGCTTGAGTTTCGAACTCTCTGCAAGGAGCCTCGATGGGTGTGAAGAACCGCGGCCATTGGAGAACGCGAATTGCCTGCGCAGCGGCTGCCGCGGCGCTGTTGTCGGTGCCGGTGGCGGACCTGATCCAGGGCGACCGGGCTCTGGCGCAGTTGAAGGTTCTTCCGGCGAGGGGGCTGGCGGTCAATGCCCGGGCGGACCGCAGGGACAACCAGGATTCCGGTGTTTACGTCAAGGACAGCGCGATCGCGGCCGACAAGTTCGAGCTCGGCAAGCGGATGGAGCGGCTGAAGGAATGGCACAAAGCGGCGGACGTCTACCAGGAGATTCTCGAGAAGTACCAGGACCGCGTCGTCGCGATCGAGTTTGACGAGAATGAGCGCCCGGTCAAATACGTGAGTGTGACGGTGGCGGTGCAGGAGCGACTGTCGCGCTGGCCGCTGGAGGGATTGAATGTCTATCGCGGTCGTTTTGAGGCGCCGGCGACGGTGCTGCTGGAATCGGCGAGAGGCCAGGATCTGGGGCTGATGCATCGCGTGATGTCGCAGTACTTCGCGACGGACGCGGCCAAGAAGGCGGGGATGCGGCTGATGCAGTTGTATCTGGAGAATGGCGAATTTTCGGCCGCCGCGTGGATCGGGGATCAACTCCTGACCTTGCACCCCGCATTGACCCTGGAGAGGCCGGGGGTGCTTTTTCAGACGGCGGTCGCGTATCACCTGGCGGGCGGCGAGCCGCAGGCCCGGCAGCTTTACGACGAACTGAGCCGCAAGCATGGCGAGGTTCTGGGCACGGTGGCCGGCGTCGACATGCCGCTGTCGCAGGCGTTGGAGAAGGTTCTGAAGCAGGAGCCGCCGAGGGCGATGAACCTGTCGGCCGACTCCTGGCCGACTCCCAACGGCAATCTGGCGCGCAACCTGGTGACGGCTGTGGAGCCGGCGCCGGGCGCCAGAATCTACAAGGTCGAGCTGCCCGATCCGCCGGTGCCGGCGGCGATGAAGCAGATTCTGGAGGCGCAGCAGGCGAACGCCCATCAGATGGGGATGTCGATCAACGTGCTGCCGGCGGTGGATCGGCGCGAGCTGTTCTTTCAGGATGGCTATCACGTTTTCGCCGTGCACTTGGAGAGCGGCGTGCCGCTGTCGGGCTGGCAGCAGACGCATTCGCAGCGTCAGGGACGATATCAGCTCGCCGGCGCCAGTCCGGTGGTGCAGAATCTGAATGCCCAGACGGCGGTGATCGCCGCGCAGACGCCGCGGCAGTACTCGGTCACCGTGACGGACAACGCCGTGCTCGCCATCATGGGTCAGGAACCGATCAGCATCGGCTTCGGGGCGGCGCCCGCGGGCAACCCCGGCACGAGGCTGGTCTGCCTCGACCGCGCCACGGGGCGGGAGCGGTGGTCGCCGCTCAGTCCGGCCGACCTGCCGATGAATCCCGGCAACGCCCGCAACCTGAACTTCAGCGGTTCGCCGCTGGTGGTGGGCGACAACGTCTATGTGATCGCGCGGGGCACAGGCGGCGCGGGCACGGAGGACTGCAATGTCGTCTGCATCGACCTGAACACGCGCGCCCACAAGTGGACGAGCTATGTGGCCTCGGCGCAGCTCACTATGCCGAACAACGTCGGCTCGATGCCGAACATGCCCGGCGGCGATACGCTTTCACACCTGGCGTTCGCCAGCGGCCGGGTGTTCGTGGCGACCAACCTCGGCGCCGTGGCGGCGCTGGATGCCTACACCGGCGCGACAGCCTGGCTGAGCATCTACCCCCGTGACGACTCGGCCGTGGGCTCGCGTCAGCGCATGGCGATGGCGCGCATGGGCTGGGGCGCCGCGACCCTGCCCGACCAGAACGCCATACGTCCGTGGGAGTTCAACGCGCCGATCCTCCATGACGGCAAGGTGTTCGTCATGCCGGCCGATTCGCGACAGCTTCAGATCTACGACGCCGGCAGCGGCGGGCTGCTCAAGGAAATCGACCGGACCATCGACTACAGCCAGGTCGTCGAAGCGCAGCCGGTGCGGCTGACGATGCTGCTGGCCGTCATGGATGACAAGCTGGTTCTCGGGTGCAGCACCTCGTTCGGCGGCGGCATCATCATCCTGGACTGGCCCAAGTGCAGGCCCATCCAGCTCGATTCGCGCCGCCTGACGCCCGACTCCATCTACAACATGGTGACGTTCGGCGATGAGATCCGCGGGCGGCCCTTTGTCAGCACCGACCGCATGTACGTGCCGACGCGCGATGCCCTGCGGGTCTATGACATGAAGCGGCGGCGACTGTTATCGCGGTTTCCGCACAACGACGCTCCCTGGGCCGAGGACGAGGGCTCGGGCAACGTGCTGGCGACGGCGGACCACGTGATCATCGCCAACGGCCAGAACATCAGCGTATACACCGATCTGGATGTCACCCGGCGCAAATACCAGGATGCCATCAACGCCGATCCCGGCAACATCGAGCCCCGGCTGATCTTCGCCGAGCTGCTGTTCAGCGCCGGGCAATATCGGGAGGCCGGCGACACGCTGGACCAGGCTATCCGGGTGATGGGCGGCATGCAGGCGATGCGCGACGGTCCCGGGCGCGACCGACTCTTCGGCGATGCGCTGATGTTCGCCCAGCGGATCGCGGCCAACAAGCGAGCCGCCGAGGTTCCCCTGGCCGACGCCTTCTTCGACCGCGCTGCCGCGGCGGCGCTGACAGCGCCCCAGCAGGTGAGCTACCGTGTGGCGCGGGCCCGTTACCTGGAGGCGCGGCCGAGCGCAAACAAGCTGGCTGACGCCACCGTCGCCACACGGCTCTGCCAGGAGATACTGCAGAATCCGCAGATGCGCATGGTGAATGTCGCCAACGATGGCGGATCGACGTCGCCGGCATGGCAGGCCGCCGAGAAGTGGATCGCGACCCTCATCAGCCGTTTTGGCCCGGCGGTTTATGCCGATTTCGAGAAGCAGGCGTCGGAAATGCTCGCGCAGCTTCAGGCCGAGCGCAAGCCGGATGAGCTGATGGCGATTGCGGATCGCTTCCCCAACGCCGAGGCGGCGCCCCGCGCGCTGATGGCCGCGGCTCAGTCGTACGAGGCCACCCGTCAGCCGCGGCTGGCGATTCGCGTGCTGCGGCAGATGTGGAGCAAGTACAAGTCGCGCCTGCGCAGCGGACCGGAGGAGGCTCAGCTCATCGAGTCCATCGCGCGCAATCATCTCAGGCGTGGCAACGCCGAGGCGGCGCTGGGGCGGTTGCAGTGGGTTGGCGCGGGGATGAATGACCTGAAGCTGGCCGTGCCGTTCTATCTTCCCGATGGTCGGGAACTGGCGACGGCCGATGGGCGGAAGGCCGCCACGATCGGGGAGGCGGTTGCCGCGCTCCAGGCGATGCAGGACAGCCTGCTGACCGAGCATGTGCCCGACAGCCGCCTGCCCGCGCCGCGGAAAAAGCCCGCACCGTTGGCGCTGAAGGATGTGCGCGCGATCCCGAACGTGCAGGCGCTGTTGCGCCCGGCGGAACCGCGCCGCACCGACCGTTTCGATCGCATCATCGGGTGGTCGAACAACCAGATTGTCTGTTATCCCGCCGGCAAGACCGAGCCGATGTGGTCAAGTCAGGCATTGCAGCGTCAGGCCTCCGGACTGCTGTGGCTGCAGAAGCAACTTTTGGTGTGGAACGGCGAGCAGGTTGCGGTTATTGACGCCGACAAGGGTGATACCGCGTGGCGGCTCAACCTGTGGGAGCTGCCTCCGGCCGTCGATGCGACTGCGGAGGCGTTCACCGGGCCGGTCGTTGCCCAGCAGGCCAATGCGCCGGCTCAGGAGCAGCTTCTGCACCTGACAGCCAATCTGGACCAGGTGATCGGCGCCACGAGCGCCGGCCGGGTGTTCGTGGTGGATGCCGCCGGCGGCAAGCTGGTCTGGCAGACCAGGCTGCCCGCGGGGCAGGGTATCGCGCAGCTTCTGGCCAATGACGAGTTCACCGTGGCGCGCATCGTCGACGGATCGCGGGTGCATGTGGCGGCGTTCGACAACATCGACGGGCTTGAGGTCTTCCGCAGGACATGGGAGGCCAAGGGCACCGACTATCCGCTGAACTGCGTGCTGTCGGGCGAAGGCATCCTGGTCTGGACCGGTCCGCGCTGGATCGCCGCGAAGGATCTGTACGGCGACAACAGCCAGGCAAGCTGGGCCAACACCTCGCGCAGCTTCGCCGGCCTGACCCGCGCGGATCACCTTGCTCTGTTCGGCCGGAAAGTGCTGGCCGTGAGCGATGGCGGGCAGTTCATCGAGCGCCGCGCGCTGGCGCTGGGCAACAGCCAGAACCTGCTGAACACCGGCGCGGGGCGGCAGGACATCGACACCACGATGCGCATCGTCGGCCAGCGCCTGTACGTGGCGAGCAGAAACTCCTATCTGGCGTACCACCTGACGGAGGAGACGTCTCCCGCGACCAGCTTCGCTCAGAACGTCGTTGCCCAGCCGCGCTCCCTGATGCTTACGAGCGAATACGCCATCCTGCCCGGGAATCCCAACGGCGACGACAAGACCTGGACGCTTCAGTTCTTCTATCGCCGATTGCTGCCGGCCAACGATACCCGCAAGGCGACGGAGAGCGGCGCGCGATCCTATGAACAGACTTTCGCCGAGCCGGCGAAGATCACCGCATGGCAGGCGGTGGACGGCGGCGTGTATTACCTCACCGGCGAAGGCAAGCTCTGCTTCCTGCCGGGAACGGCGGATGGGGTATAGCCGGCCATCGCCGGCCGGTTGCCGGGGCGGGCGTGCGCGGTCTATACTTATAAAGACCTTGCAGAAGGCCCTTGAGCATGATCGAAACCAACACCCAGACCTCTTCACCCCAGCCCCTTCGCGATCGCGTGGAGGATGTCATCAACCTGATACGCCCGGCCGTGCAGGCCGACGGCGGCGATATCGAGCTTGTGGATGTCTCGCCGGAAGGCGTCGTGCAGGTTCGCTTTCATGGCGCGTGCATCGGGTGTCCCAGCGCGGGCATGACCCTGCACATGGGCATTGAGCGCAGTCTCCGGCAGCGCATCCCCGAGATCACCGATGTGGTTGCCGTCAACGACTGACCGCGCCCGCCTCCATTGGGCCTGTGCGGACGGTCGCCGTCGTATCGCCGGACTGATACCCATGTGAGGAGGCGTCCATGAGCATCCTGGATCAGGAGACGGAGCGCCGCCTGGCGGCGTGGCTTTTCAACCACACCTGGACGCTGTTGGACAGGAAGGACCGCACGCCCGACGACGACGATGCGATGGTGCATGCGGCGCATGCATCCTGCCATCACTGGGCCGCCGTGGGCTCCGCGCAGGAAAGGTCGGTGGGCGAATGGCAGGTCGCCCGCGTTTATGCCGTGCTGGGCCGCCCCGAGCCGGCCCTGCATCACGCGCGGCAGGCGCTGCGGATCGCGGAGGCCGGCGGATTGCCCGCTTTCTACGTGGCCTGCGCTCACGAGGCGATGGCCCGCGCTGCGCAGGTCGCCGGCGACCGTTCGGCCTTCGATCGCCACTGGGAAAAGGCCGATCTTCTCGGTCGGGAACTCGCGGACGAGGATGAGCGGGATGTCCTCTACGCCGATCTGAACGAACTGAAGGGGATCGCTGTTTCCCCGGATCAGGCGGGAGACGACGGGCGATGACCGAACCACAGATCTGGATGCGGCAAGCCCTGGCCCGCGCCGAAGAGGCCGCGGCCATGGGCGAGGTTCCCGTTGGCTGCGTGATCGTCCATGAGCCCACCGGGCGAGTCATCGGCTCGGGCTTCAACCGGCGGATCATCGACCGCGACCCCACCGCCCACGCCGAGATGGTCGCCATGCGCCAGGCCGGCGCAGCGCTCGATGACTGGCGGTTGGAGGAATGCACGCTGTATGTCACGCTGGAGCCGTGCCCGATGTGCGCTGGAGCGATCGTCAACGCCCGCATTGCCAGGCTTGTCTACGGCTGCGAGGACCCCAAGGCCGGCGCTGTGACCACGCTTTATCGGCTCTGCCAGGATGACCGGCTGAACCATCGCCTGGAAGTGACCGGCGGGTTGCTGGCCGACGAGTGCGCTCAGGTTCTGCGCCGGTTCTTCCAGAACCAGCGAGCGATGGGCAAACGCGGGTAGGCTGGCCTGTCGTGCGGGCCGGGTCCCTGGGGCGACGCCCGTCGCCTGGCGCGCGATGGCCATGGCATTCCGATTTCCTCGAATCGACGACGGTGCATGGGAAAGAGATACTCCCTCCCGGGGACCGTCGACACCGCACACAACCGTCACCGGTGGAGCCGCCCATCTGGCGGGCGGCGCTGGCTCATGCCGTTCCCGCATGCTCCGTTCGGGTGATGATCTCCTCCTGAAGCTCCGCCGACAGGTCGCAGAAGTAATCGCTGTATCCCGCCACCCGCACGATCAGGTCGCGATGCGCCTCCGGGTCCGCCTGGGCCTGGCGCAGCGCCTGGGCCGTCACGATGTTGAACTGCACATGGTGCCCATCCATCTTGAAGTAAGAACGCACCAGGTGCGCCAGTTTGTCGATCCCATCTTCGCCAGCCAGAAGCGTCGGCGAGAACTTCATGTTCAACAGCGCTCCGCCCGTCTTGATGTGGTCCATCTTCGAGGCCGATTTGATCACCGCCGTCGGGCCCATCCGGTCAGCGCCCTGCACCGGCGAAATGCCCTCCGACAAGGGCAGCCCCTCCTTGCGCCCATCGGGCATAGCGCCCGTCACCGACCCGAAATACACGTGGCAAGTCGTCGGCAGCATCTCCACCCGGTAATGCCCGCCCTTGCTGTTCGGCCGACCATCCAGCAACTCCACCAGCATCTCGAACGCCGCCACGGTCAATGCATCGGCCGCATCATCATCATTCCCGTACTTGTGCGTGCGGTTGACCAGTCGCTGCCGCAGCGGCTCGCTGCCTTCAAAGTTGCGATCGAGTATGGCGACAAGGTCGCCGAGCGTTGCCATTTTGTCGTTGAACGCCACCTGCCGGATGGCCGAAAGGCAATCCGTCAGGCTCCCGATGCCCACGAATTGGATGTAGCTGTTGTTGTATCGTGCTCCCCCGGCGTTGTAATCCATGCCGCGGGCGATGCAGTCATCGGTAATGACTGACAGGAACGGCGCCGGCATCAGACGGGCGTACATCTGCTCGATGACCTGGTTCCCGCGCAGCTTCACCTCGATGAAATGCGCCACCTGCTGCCGAAACGCCGCGAACAACTCGTCGAACGTGGCGAAGCTGGCCGGATTCCCGGTGCGCGGGCCGAGCTGCTTTCCCGAGCGCGGGTCGAGCCCATCGTGCAGCGTCAGCTCAAGAATCTTCACCAGGTTGAAATACCCGGTGAGAATGTACGCCTCTTTGCCGAACGCCCCCGTCTCCACGCACCCGCTGCATCCGCCGGCCCGGGCGTCGGCCAGTGACTTGCCCATCCGAAGCTGCTCCTCAACCACCGCATCGGCGTTGAACAGCGATGGAAACCCGTAACCCTTGCCGATCACCCGCAGCGCATGCTTCAACACCGCGTCCGGCGTCTTCCGCGACACCTGCACGTTCGAACTCGGCTGAAGCACGTGCATCTCGTCGATGATGTCCAGGAGCATGTGCGTCAGTTCATTGGACCCATCCGACCCGTCGGCCAGCAGGCCCGCGAGGTTGATGTTGGCGAAATCGGTGTATGTGCCGCTTTCTTCCGCCGTCACGCCCACCTTGGGCGGGGCGGGGTGGTTGTTGAACTTGACGAAAAACGCCTCCAGCAGCTCGCGTGCACGCTCGGGCGTCAGCTCGCCCGATTCCAGCCCCCGCCGGTAAAACGGCAGCAGGTGCTGGTCGAGATGACCCGGGCAGAACGAATCCCACCCGTTCAGCTCGGTGATCACTGCCAGGTGGCAGAACCAGTAATACTGCAGCGCTTCGTGGAAATCCCGCGGCGCGTGCGCTGGCACGTGCTCGCAGACCTCGGCAATCCTCTGCAGTTCAGCCCGGCGCGCGCCGTCGGTCTCTCGCAATGCCATCTCCCGCGCCAGCTCGGCATGCCTTCCGGCAAACAGCATCACCGCATCGCACGAGATGTCCATCGCCGCAAGCTGCTCGCGCTTGGCCAGCGCCTGCGGGTCGTTCAGCACATCCAGCCGCGCCATTGCCTCAGCGATGTCTCTCTTGAAGTCGATCATGCCCTTGCGGTATATCTTGTCATCCAGCACCGTATGCCCGGGGGCGCGCTGCTCCATGAACTCGGTGAAGATCCCCGCCCCGTACGCCTCGATCCACTGCGGCTCCATCGCGGCGAAAATCCGCCCGCGCATGCTCCGATCCCGCCAGTAGGGGATGATCTTCTGGGCATACGCCGCGATGCACTCCTCCGACACAGCATAGCTTGTCTTCGGCCGGGAATTGAGGATGCGCAAATCCTCCACGCTGTGGCACGTCAGTTCCGGATAGGTAGGCACCGCCTTGGGTGCTGGCCCGCGCTCGCCGACAATCAGCTCATCCTCGCCGATGTAGATCGTCTTGTGCTCGCACAGGTGATAGAACGACTTCGCCCGCATGACCGGGACCGAGTGCTTGCCCTCGTTCTCGCGATAGAAGTCCGTCAGCAGGCTGGCCCGCTCGTGCGAAATCCGCGGCCTGGCTTCCAGGCTCCCGCTCCTGAGGCGTCGGGTTCTGTCGTTCATGTTGCTATCCGCCGATGCTCACATCGAGCCCGGCGCTCCGGAATTGCCCTGCAATCTGTTCCATTCGCTGCGGCGTTGGCGTGGACACATCCTCCAGCCGGTACGCCCGGCTCAGCCTCTGGAACTTGCCCATGCCCGTCTGATGATAGGGCAGCAGGCACACCTTCCGCACGCCGGGAAGCCCGGCCGCCATCTTCGCCGCCTGCGCCAGCTCGGCCTCGCTGTCGTTGATCCCCGGGATGATCGGCATGCGCATCCAGATGTTCCCGTGCGACTGGCCCAGAATCGCCAGATTCTCCAGAATCACTCGGTTCGACACGCCCGTGTAATGGACGTGCCGCTGCTCATCCATCATCTTCAGGTCATACAGGACCAAATTGGAGCAGTCGGCCGCCGCCATGACCCTCGTCAACGGCGCGAAACCGCTGGTATCCAGTGCGGTATGGATTCCCTCGGCCTGGCACGCCGCCAGCAGCTCCACCGCGAAGTCGAACTGCATCAATGGCTCGCCGCCGGAAAGGCTTATCCCACCGCCTGACTCTTCGTAGAAGACCCGGTCCTTGCGCACCTGCTCCAGGATCTGCTCGACAGTCATGAGCCCCCCGGCCAGTTTGCGAGCTCCTGTGGGGCACGCCTCGACACACGCGCCGCACACCTGGCATTCGCTGGCGAGGTCCTGCGGGCATGCCTCGCGACACAACCCACAGCGGATGCACCGCTGCTCGGCCACCAGCAGTTGTGGTTCGGGCGACTGGCTCTCGGGGTTATGGCACCACCAGCAATCCAGCGGGCAACCCTTGAGGAAGACCGTCGTGCGGATGCCCGGGCCATCCGCCAATGAATACCTCTGGATGTTGAACACCAGCCCGCGATGCACGACAGAACCTCGACAGCTTCACGGCTTCGCGGCCGGCGACTTCTTCATCACCCGCACGCCAAACACGCCGCCAGCCCATGAATTGGGCGGCGCCTGGAACGTCACCGTGATGCTCTGCTTACCTTTGGTCATCGCCTCCGGCAACGCGTATGCCTCATCAAAGAACTCGCCCGGCTTGTTGTTCGCCAGCCGCTGCGTCGCGAGCTTCTGGCCGTCAATCAGGATGTCAAAGGTGCGGTTGACATCACTGCCCCAGTACATCACCCATAACTCCTGTGGCTCATCGGGCTGGACCTTCAATTCCCACGAGAACGATCCGCCATCCGTCGCGTGGCGGTATTTTCGCCCGCCGAAATCGCCGGCCGACGTCTTTTCGCCCTTGAGCCTGTGGTCCCGCTCGTTCTGGTCCTGCCCGGGAATCACCACATCCACCGTCCGGGCGGCCAGTTCACGCTTGCGCGCTGCCTCGGCGATGTGTTTCTGCTCCAGCGCCTTCCACTGCTCGCCGTTCAGCACATCGAAATACACCGTGTAGGGCCGGTTGCCGTGCATCTTGTAGAACGGCTCCAGCGTGATTGGCTTGCCCGCTTCGCCCGGGACCCGGAATACATCCGCGGGACCCGTGAACGTCGATGCTTTGCCCTCGGCCGCCTTCAGCGTCGAAACAAACTCGGCCCTGTCGCCCACGATAGCCGGCATCGGCTTCTTCGGGTCCACCTCAGCGCTCAGCACCAGCGGCCCGTGGAGCAGCGCCAGCCGGTTGGGATTGTCCTTGAACCCTTCCGTCCGCAGCGAGAACACCAGCGACAGCGCCAATGTGTCGCCATCGCGCCATTCCCGATCGACCGTGATGTACTGCTGCCCCGCCTGCCCGGCGATCTGCACATCCTGCCCGTTGAGCTTCAGCATGAACCCCCGCGACCACGCCGGCCAGCGCAGCTTCACCGCCAATTGCGTCGGCTTCTCGCAGCGCATCGTCAGTTTCGCGCTCTGCCCCTCGGGGTATGTCGTCTCCTGCATCACCTTCAGTCCCTTTTCCTTCCAGTTCAGTTCAGAGGCGATGAAGAGGTTCACATACAGGCTCTGATCGTCGTGGAAGTAGATGCTGTCGCCGTACTTGGCGTGGTTCTCCACCCCCGTGCCCGTGCAGCACCAGAACGAGCCCGTCGGCGTGCTGTAGCTCTTGCGCGAGCCCGGCCGCAGCGGCACGTAATAGCACGTCATGCCGTTTTCCGGGTTCTGCGACGCCAGGATGTGGTTGTAGAGCGCCCGCTCGTAATAATCCGCCCGCTCCACCGTCGGTTCCCAGCAGAACAGGTGCCGAGTCAGCTTGAGCATGTTGTAGGTGTTGCACGTCTCGGTCGTGCTTGGCCCGAACGCCTGCGAAAGCCTCTCCTTGGCCGAGAACATCTCGCCGTCGCTGTGCCCGCCGATGACATACGACCGCTCCTTCACCACGGTGTCCCAAAAGAAGATCGATGCCGTCTTCAGCCACTCCTGCCCGGTCAGTTCGTACTGCCGCGCTGTGCCGATGAACTTGGGCACCTGCGTGTTGGCGTGCAGGCCGGTCAGCCTGTCCTGGCGCTGCGAGGCCGGCCCGATCACCGCCATGTGGTTGAACCGCATCGCGATCTTCAGGTATTTCTCCTCGCCGGTGACGGCGTACAGGTTCGCCAGCACCTCGTTCATGCCGCCGTGCTCTTCGCCGAGCATCCGCTGCATCTGCTCCTCGCTGAGCTTGCTGTTGCGCTCGATCACCCAGTCGGCGAACTTCCGGCAGACCTCCAGCGCCTGCTGGTTATTGCAGTGCAGGTACATATCCAGCAGCCCGGCATAGATTTTGTGCAGCGTGTAATAGGGAGCCCACACCCGCTGCCGCTTTTCAACCCGGTCAAAGAACTCCTCGGGATAGGCGCTGAGGTACCCGCTGCCGATTTTCGCCTGGCATTCGGCCATCCCCTTCACCACCGCCTCGGCATTCTGCTTCAGCCGCTGGTCGCCAGTGCTGGCGTACATCAGTGCGCACGCCGTCAGGTAATGCCCCACGAAATGCCCGCGCAGCTCGCCCTTGGGCTCTTCCCAGCCGCCCAGCGGCCGCGCTGTCGATGGAATGCCGGCGTTCAGCCGGAAGGTGTGCAGCAGCCGATCCGGGTCGAGCGACAGCAGGTAGCTGCGATTGGCCTCCATTGCCCGCTTGAACGGCCCATCCAGCAGGCGCACATCGGCCAGGTCAAACGCCCAGACATGCGGCGGGACGGCCGACTTGGCCTTGAGCTTGGCCGACCCGCCCACCAGTCCATCCGCCTGCGCGCTGTTCATGCAGGTTGTGCACACCACGGCCGCCATGACGAGTCCCACGATCGATGTCTGCATCATCGTCACATCCTCCGGATTAGTTCGTGTCGAAGTGTACCTGCCAGCCCCCGCCCCTGCCATGCCGCCGCCGGATGCGCGCGTCACGTTTGATGTGTGCCTGTCAGACCGCACAAGACGGGGATCAGGGAATGACTTTGAGGCTCCTGCCTCGCTTCCTGGGCAGTTCCGCAAGCAGATCGTAATTGTCGGCGCCGGTGATCTTGACGTCGAGGAGCTGGCCGGGCGCCTGC
>CAZMXI010000035.1:0-6555 GCA_964570205.1 uncultured Tepidisphaeraceae bacterium | reverse complement strand
ATGAAGGCGCTCCCCGGAAACCAGGGTGGTCGAGTCGATCTCGGGGGCCTGCGCCCGGGAGCGGGCGACCCATTGACCCGCCTTCCGATCAGACGTGCCGTCAACCAGGACCTCTATCGTCTTGCCCTTCATGGACATAGCCCTGGGGAAGGCGACCTCCTGCTGGGCGAGCATGAGGTTCTCAACCCGTTGCTGCTTTACGGCATCTGGTACTTGATGCGCCATCCGGCCCATGGGCGTGCCGGTTTCAGGGGAGAAGGCGAAGACGCCCATCATGTCGAAGCCGAAATCCCGGACGAAATCGACCAGTTCCTGATGCTGTTCCTCGGTCTCGCCGGGCACGCCGGCGATGAAGGTGGTGCGGATGGCGATGCCGGGGATCCATTTGCGCAACTTGTCAAGAAGCGTCTCGATCTGCTTGCGGGTAACTCGGCGCCTCATTTGGGCGAGGATGTCATCGTTGATGTGCTGGAGCGGGATGTCGATGTACTTCACAACCCGCTGGCTGTCGGCGATGGTGCGAATCATGTCGTCGGTGAAGCAACTCGGATAGGCGTACATGAGGCGGACCCAGCGGACATCGGCGTCGAGCCGGCGATCGAGGGCTTGCAGGAGGCCCGACAGGCCGGGCGTGTAGCCGATGTCGGTGCCATAGCTGGTGGTGTCCTGACCGATAAGATTCAACTCGATAGCACCATCGGCGGCCAATTCGCGGGCCTCGGCGATGATCTGCTCGACCGCCTTGGAACGCATTGGCCCACGGATGGATGGGATGGTGCAGAACGCGCAACCCTGGTTGCAGCCTTCGGATATGCGCAAATAGGCATAGTGCCGAGGGGTCAGGCGCAGTCGCGCTCGGTCGTCCTCAAAGACAGGCAGGCGGGAGGTCTTGGTTCGTTTGGTGGTGGCGGCATCGGGAGGCCGTTGGGCATTGGCGGCGAGTTCGCGGGATAGGTCGTGGTACTTGCCGAGCCAGTGGCCGTGACTGGCGCGGGCGTTCTGTTGGCCGCGAACCGCCTCGACGATGTGTTCCCGATCGAAGACGCCTACGAGACGGTCAATCTGGGGAACTTCGCTCAGGAGTTTGGTCTTGTGACGCTGGACAAGGCAGCCGGCGACGACGACACGCTGGCAGCGGCCGGTTTCTTTGAGCTGGGCGGCCTGCCGTATCTCGTTTAAGGATTCATCTTTAGATGCTTCGAGGAACCCGCAGGTGTTGATGACGATGACATCGGCGTCTTCGTGGTTTGGGGTGATGATCAAGCCATCCTGGGCGAGGAGCCCAAGCATGCGCTCGGAATCGACGAGGTTCTTGGGGCAGCCAAGGCTGACGAAGGCGACAGTCTGGATGGGTCTGGGCGTTCGGGGCATGGTTGTTCGGTTTCTCGCGGCAAACCAGGGACATTAGTCCAGGGCGGGGGCAAAGTAAACACCGTGCGGGAAGCCGCGTTGCGCAAGTCCGTGTTTCGTGTTAAGATGCGCTTGGGTTCGGTCGGCTGGCGGACAGATGGTTGTTGGCGAGAAGATGCTTGTTTTTCGCCGCAATATCGGCCGGGCACGAGCGTTGTGAGGGATGAACTCTCGATGAGCGCGGTCTTAAGCGATTTTTCGCAGCGGCAGGTCGTGAGCACCGAGGATGCCGACGACGCGCTGGTGGAGCGCATGCGAGGCGGCGACATGATTGCCGCTGAGGACTTGGTGCGCCGGTATCGCTCGCCGCTGATCCGCTATTTGCGGCGTCTGGGCGGCAGCGAGCATTTGGCTGAGGAGTTGCACCAGCAGACGTGGCTGAGCGTGCTGGAACACCTGCCGCGTTTTGATTCGAGTGCGGCGGGGTTCAAGCCATGGCTGTTCCGAATCGCGACGAACAAGGCGAACGATTATTGGCGGTCTCGTGGCCGGGAACAGGCGGCGAAACGCGGCATGCGTCTGGTGCTGGATGAAACAGCGCCCCAGGCGGATTACCGGCTGGAGGGCAGCGAGCAGGCGCAGAAACTGAAGCGGGCGATCGAGCAGTTGCCCGAGAGCCAGAAACAGGTGTTGATGCTGCGGTATTACGGGAACCTGAAGTTCGTGGAGATCGCGGGCATGCTCGGGTGTCCGCTGAACACGGCGCTGGGGCGGATGCACAAAGCGATGCTGAAGCTCAAGCAGCTCATGGGAGAGAACGACTAGAGGAATAGACCCGCGCGATGGGCTGGTGCGACGAAGCACCGCCCAGGCGAGGTGTGGCGGGCAGAGGCCGGAAACGGCTTCTCAGGATGGATCGAGGTGATTCATGGCCGGTTTGCTTCAGAAGCTTGAGAACAACGAAGCGATCCTGCTGATGTACCTGGCGGGTGAACTGCCGGCGGAGGATTGCGCCGAGGTGGAGCGGATGTTGGACGGCGATGCCTCGCTGCGCCGGATGTTGCGGGAGTTGCGCGCGCTGCAGGGAACGGCATGTGCGGCGTTGGAGCGTCTGGACCGGATGGAAAGCCGGCCGGGGCGCGACGAGCAGTCGGTTCGGCGTGTGATGCGGGATTTGCGTCGGCGTCAAATGGAGCCGCGGGAGGTTCCGGCGTCGGTGGACCAGGATCTGGCGGCGAAGCCATGGCGATGGCCTTGGTGGGCGAATGTCGCCGCGGCGGCCGCGGTGGTGGTGGTGGGGATCGGATTATGGGGTCTGGGCCTGTTCGATCGTCCGGTCGGGCCATACAACCCCACGGTGGGGCTGAGCGATAGCGCGGGCGAACAGCTCGTGGTCGATCTGGAGCGTTCGTTCACCCCGCCGAACGCGCGGCTGGAAGAGGCGGACCGCCACATGGAGGCCATTCGCGGCGAGGAGGATTGGCTGTTGTCGATGCGGTGATCATCGCTCGGCCGGAGTGGTTGTGATGTCATGAGAATCTGCACATTTGCCTTGATCAGTCTGTTTCTGTTCGCCTCGCCGCTCGAGGGCCAGCAATCGGGCCGGGGGGAGGCTCGCGGCGGGTCGGGTGGGGGCCCCGGGGCCGGTCAAAGCGGGCGGTTCGGCGGACGTCGTCCGATTGACGATGTGGACTGGACCAGGGTGATGCAGTTTTTCCAGGACTACTCCCCGAGCCGTTACCGGAGTTTTCTGACGCTGAACGAGGAGCAGCAGCGCCGTCTGCGGGGCGAGATGCTGTATCGATACCGGAGCATCGATTGGCTGCGGCGTGAGAAGCAGGAGCGGCTGGTCGAGATCAAGCTGGATGAGCTTCGTTACGAAGACGGTGTTTTCCAGAACAAGCAGGATCTTCAGCGGATCGGGGTGGATGACGAAGAGGCCGAGCCCATCAAGCGGCAGTTGAAGAACAACCTTCGGAAGCTGATTGAGCTGAGGCTGGAGGAGCGGGACCTGCGCCTGAAGCGGCTGAAAGAGCTGGTGGTCATGGAAGAGGAGAAGCTGCTGAAAGACCGCAACGAGTTGGAGGCCCTGCTGAAGAATCGCTATGAGGAGGAATTGAAGTGCAAGACGGAGGATGACAGGGGGCATCGCGGCGAGGATGCGGACAAGTGGTCCGGGCAGGCGCGTTGACTCTCGACAGGGGGGCGAAGGGCATTCGCCGGGGCCTCAGGGACGATTTCGGGCAGGCCCTTCCCAATTGAAGCGAGGCCGGGTAAGCTCTATTACGCTGGTTGGAACACCCGTGGGCGCGAGCCATTGAGGCGATCCGGTCAAGCCGCGATCTCGAAATGGCCGATCTTTTTCAGACGTTATCCGTTCCAGCGTCTTTCAGCGCGGTCAGCGCTGAAGCAAGAAAGGAAGCTTCCCGATGAACATCGTGCGTCGCGCTTCGCTTGGCGTCATGCTGCTTGCGTTTCTGTTCGCCGCCTCGTCGGCCGGCGCGCAGGTGCTCAAGCAGATTCCGGCCGGGCCCATCGTCGTCTTCAAGATCAACAATCCACAGGCGATCAGCGACCGGATCGCGGCCTTTGCGGCGCGCACCGGCCTGTCGGAGCTGGAGCCGGAGCTGAAGAACCCGCTTGCGGTGGTGCAGCGGGAACTGGGCTATGACAAGGGCATCGACATCAAGGGCGAGGCGGCGATTGCCCTGTTCGGGCAGGAGCCGCAGGTGCTGCTGCTGGTGCCGGTGACGGATTACGCGGCGTTCCTGACCAACTTCCAGGATGTGAAGGACGAGGGCAACAACATCAGCTCGTTCCAGCACAAGGATGCGCCGCAGACGTTCTATGCCGTCAAGCGGGACAAGTACGCCGCCCTGAGCCCCACGAAGGAACTGCTCGCCAAGGAAGCAGGCGGCCTGCAGCTCAGCGCGATGGCGCAGAAGCAGATGGACAGCGCGGATGCGGCGGTGTTCGCCAACCTCAAGGTCGTTGGCGAGATGGCCTTGCCGGAGCTGCGCCAGGGGCGGCAGATGATCACCCAGGGGATGGATGCCGAGCTGCAGAACGCCCCGATCAACCAGAAGTTCGTGCCGGCGATCAAGGCGCTGGTGAGCCAGGCCCTGAACGTCGCCGAGGGCGCGCTGGAGAGCGGGCAGGGCGCGACGCTGAGCGTGAAGCTGACCGACCAGGGCATCAATGCCACGGGCAGCGCCGAATTCGCCCCCGAGAGCTACGGCGGCAAGCTGCTGTCGAGCGTCAAGAATTCGAAGGACCCCCTGACCGCCGGCCTGCCCGACCGGAAGTACTTTGGCTACGGCGGCATGGTGATGGACTCGGCCAGCATGCTCAAGGCGTTCGACGACTTCGCCGGGCCCGCCCTTAAGGAACTCCAGGGCGTGGAAGAAGCCAAGTCGATTCTAAACATGGTCGAAGCGTTCAAGGCGGCCACGAGCGCCTACAACCGGATCGCCATGGGCTATCCCGCGCCGACCGGCCAGCCCGGCCAGCAGCCGCTGATCCAGCAGATCGCGGTGTATGGCGGTGATTCCGCGAAGCTGGGCGCTACCATCAAGCAGATGTTCCAGGGAATGAACGACCTGATGGCGATGCTCCCGCAGCAGGGCATGACCACCAAGACCGAAATCCTGCCCGGCGCCAAGACCGTCGATGGCGCCACGCTGGACCAGGTTTCCATGAAGTTCCAGGCCGACGCGAACACGCCCGAAGGCGCGATGATGATGCAGATGATGCAGATCATGTACGGCGGCATGAGCTACAACGGCTTCATGGGCCCCGTCGATGCCAAGACCTACGTGGCCGTCATGGGCGTCGATGAGAAGCTCCTGACGGACACGATCGCCGCCGCCAGGAAACAGGAGGAGGTGGTCGGGCTGAACGCCCCCGCGGCGGCGGTGGCGGCCCAACTCCCGCAGGAGCGTGTCGGCGTGATGTTCATCTTCGTTGACAACATCGTGGACACAGCGCTGAAGTACATGGCGCAGTTCGGCATGGCGGCTCCGATCAAGATGCCGGAAAACATGGCCCCGATCGGCATGGCGATCGGCGCTGAGGGCCCGGCGCTGCGCGTGGACACGCACATCTCGTACAGCCTGATCGAGAACCTGATTTCCGTCGGCATGCAGGCGGCCATGGGAGCCCAGGGCGGCGCTCCCGGCGGGCTCTAAGGCCTTGACCGATTGAGTTTGAACGATCCCGCCGGGCACGGATTTCGATCCGTGCCCGGCGGTTCTATGTCCGGGCCGCCGAACCCGCCAAGCCGCCCGCTCGTATCACTTCTGAAGCTGAGGGATGAACGGGCGTGAGTGATGCAGTGTTGGGGTTCGTGGAACCCTTCGTCCGCTCAGCGCAGGCCGCTTGAGACTGACGGGCCTTTATGGCCATCAGGCGGCCGGATGCGAAGTTGTTCTGAGCCGCGGATGCATCAGTGCCGAGACCCCTCCGAGATGCATCCGCGGCGCTTTTCTGCGCTGCGGGGGCCACGGCGGCAACAAGGCACGTGACCGGCAGGGGGCCGCACGATATACTGCGGCCATGTTTCAGGCCTTCCCGATGACGGTCGTCGTACGATAGGGTCTGCCCGGTTCCTCTGGCCGGCAGACCCCGCCCGATGCCATTTCGTTCCCGAATCTGAATCCGCACCAGAACCGCCCCCACGGCGGCCATCAACAAGAAGAACATGACTACTCAAGCAGCGAACACCCCCGAACTGCCCAAGACGTATGACCCGGCCGCCGTCGAGCCCGAGGCCTACCGCGTCTGGCTGGATGAGAAGTGCTTTCACGCCGACCCGAACGCCGCGGGAGAGGGCTACAGCATCGTCATCCCCCCGCCCAACGTCACCGGGGCGCTGCACCTGGGGCATGCGATCAACAACACCCTCCAGGATATCCTGACGCGCAAGGCGCGCATGGAGGGCAGGTCGGCCGTCTGGATTCCCGGCATCGACCACGCCGGCATCGCCACGCAGGCGGTGGTGGAGCGCGAGATCGGCAAAGAGGGCCTCACCCGGCACGACCTGGGCCGGGACAAGTTCGTGGAACGCGTCTGGGAGTGGAAAGAGGTCTATCACGCGCGGATTACCGAACAGCACAAGCGGCTGGGGATCAGTTGTGACTGGAGCCGCGAGCGCTTTACGCTGGACGCAGGACTGAGCCGGGCGGTGCGTACGGCCTTTATCCGATT